>NZ_JBTJEQ010000022.1:0-78050 GCF_054456675.1 Jatrophihabitans sp. YIM 134969 | reverse complement strand
CGCGGTGGCCTCGGCGCGGTGCTCGCCGCCGGTGGTGCCACGGGCCGGGCCCGAGGCCTCGCCGGAGCGGCCGTTGCGGCCGCCGCGGGAACGACCCCGACCGCCGTCGCGGCCGCTGTCACGGCCGCCGTCACGGCTGCCGGACGTCCGCGGCGCGCGGCCACCGAGGTCCTCGACGGTCTCGGCGTCGAGACCCTCGCGGGTCCGCTGGGCCCGCGGCAGGACGCCCGTGACGGTGCGCGGGATGTCCAGCTCGAGGAACAGGTGCTCCGACGTCGAGTAGGTCTCGGCCGGCTCGTGCTGCGGCAGGCTCAGCAGGTCGCAGATGAGCTTCCACTTGGGCAGGTCGTCCCAGTCGACGAGCGTGATCGCGATGCCCTCGCGGCCGGCGCGCGCGGTGCGGCCGATGCGGTGGACGTACGTCTTCTCGTCCTCGGGGCACTGGTAGTTGACGACGTGGGTGATGCCCTCGACGTCGAGCCCGCGGGCCGCGACGTCGGTCGCGACCAGCACGTCGACCTTGCCGGAGCGGAACGCACGTAGCGCCTGCTCGCGTGCGCCCTGACCGAGGTCACCGTGGACCGCCGCGGCGGCGAAGCCACGCGTCTCCAGCTCCTCCGCGACCTTGGCGGCGGTGCGCTTGGTGCGGGTGAAGATCATGGTGAGCCCGCGGCCCTCGGCCTGCAGGACGCGCGCCAGGATCTCGACCTTGTCCAGGGCGTGGGCGCGGTAGACGAACTGGTGGACGTTCTCGGTCGTCGGCAGGGCGTCGTGGCCCTCGGCCCGGATCTGCACGGGACGGTCGAGGAACGACCGGGCGAGCGAGACGATCGGGCCGGGCATCGTCGCCGAGAACAGCATGGTCTGACGCTGCTTGGGCAGCATCGCCATGAGCTTCTCGATGTCGGGCAGGAATCCCAGGTCGAGCATCTCGTCGGCCTCGTCGAGCACGAGGATCTTGACGGCGCCCAGCTGCAGGTGGCCCTGCTGGGCGAGGTCGAGCAGGCGTCCGGGCGTGCCGACGACGACGTCGATGCCCTTCTTGAGCGCCTCGACCTGCGGCTCGTACGCGCGGCCGCCGTAGATGGTGAGGACCCGCGCGCCGAGCTTGCCGCCGGCGGTGGCGAGGTCGCCCGAGACCTGCACGGCGAGCTCGCGGGTGGGGGCGATGACCAGCGCCTGCGGGGCGGTGGCGCCGCGGCCGGGGGTGGTGTCGATGCGGTTGAGCAGCGGCACGCCGAAGCCGAGGGTCTTGCCGGTGCCGGTGCGGGCCTGACCGATGAGGTCGGCGCCCTGCAGCGCGACGGGGAGGGTGAGCTCCTGGATGGCGAAGGTCCGGACGATGCCGACGCCCTCGAGGGCCTCGACGATCTCGGGCTTGACGTCGAACTCGCTGAACTTCGGCGACTCGGGCTTGACCGGGGCCGACGCCTCGAGCGCCTTGGTCTCGGTGCCGTCGGCGAGGACGACCGTCTCGTCGGTCGCGTTCTCGGTGCTGTCGGTGGTCGGGGTGCCGTCTCCGGCGGTGTGGATCGCAGTCATGTGTGGTGGTGTGGTCTCTCACTCGGTGCGCCGAGTGGAACGCCTCGTTGGCAGGCACCGGCCTCGACCAGGCGGGGCCCGGGAGGCGGTGCACGGAGGGCGGTCGGTACGACGCGCATGTCGGTCGGCGCTGCTGCGCCACCGGTGGAACACCCTCAGCCTACCGTTCACTCCCGTGGACGCCGGATCAGACACGTCACCCCCGCCCGAGGTCACAGACTTGCTGGGCCTGCTGGCCTACGCCGAACTGCTCGCCTTCGAGCACCTGGCGGCCGACGCGTCGTTCGCGCCGACCCTCGGCGGGCGGGTCGCCCTGGCGGAGATGGCGGCCGTCGAGATCGGCCACCACCGCGCGGTCGCGGACCGGTTGTCCTCGCTCGGCGCGTCGCCGGAGCAGGCGATGGCGCCGTTCCGGGGGCCGCTCGACGAGTTCCACCGTCAGACCCGGCCGTCGTCGTGGCTGGAGAGCCTGGTCAAGAACTACGTGGGTGACGGCCTCGCCGCCGACTTCTACCGGGAGATCTCCCGCGACCTGGACCCGGAGACCCGCGACCTCGTCGCCCGGGTCCTCGACGACTCCCGCCACGGCGGGTACGCCGTCGCCCAGGTCCGGGGCGCGATAGCGGCCGACCCGACGCTGTCCGGCCGGCTCGCGCTCTGGGCGCGGCGGCTGGTCGGGGAGGCGATCTCTCAGACCCAGCGGGTCGCCGCCGAGCGCGACGCGCTCACCGAGCTCGTGGTGCGGGCGAGCGGGGACCTCGCGGGCGTCGCCGCCCTCATCACCCGGCTCACCGACCGCCACGGCGAGCGGATGGACGCGCTGGGGCTGCTCCGCTAGGAACAGCCCCAGGCGCAGGCCTGGCCCGAGCGGGCTCAGCCGGTGGCGAAGCCGACCCGCCGCACGTCGGCCGGCGCGATCTCGACGTAGGCGACCAGGTTGGCCGGGACGATGACCTTGCGGCCCTTGGTGTCGGTGACGACGAGCGAGCTGGGCTTGGTCGACGACACCGCCGCCTCGACCGCCGCCTCGACGTCCTCGACGGACATCTCGGTGTCGACCGACAGCTCTCGCGGCGTGTGCAGCACGCCGATCTTGACCTCCACGCGGAACCCTCCTGCTGAACGGGGACTGCAACCGCCCACCACGCTAGTGCGACGGCCGGGACCGCCCGGCGGTACTCCGCCGAGAGCGGAACCACGCCCCGGGGGATGAGCCTCAGCCGGTGTGGCGCGGGAAGTTCGAGATGCCCCGCCACTGCAGGGTGCCGAGCAGCCGGACCGCCTCGTCCTTGGGGATCGAGCGGCCGGTGTCGAGCCACCACTTCGCCGCGACCTGCGCCGCGCCGATGAGCGCCACACCGAGCAGGTGGGCCTGGTCCGCGGGCAGGCCGGTGTCGGCCCGCACCGTCGCGGCGACGGCCGCCACGGTGAGGTCGGTGCTCTGCTCGACCCGCGCCCGCACCTCCGGGTCCGCCGACAGGTCCGACTCGAACAGCAGCCGGAACGCGCCGGCGTCGCCACCCTCGGCCGCGCCCTCGACGAAGTCGAAGTAGGCCGAGAGCACCTGGCGGATGCGTTGCTGGTTGTCGTCGGTGGCGGCGAGGCCCTGCCGGACCGCGCCGGTGAGCACGGCGACCTGCTCGTCGAGCACCGCGAGGTAGAGGTCCATCTTGCCGGGGAAGTGCTGGTACAGCACCGGCTTGCTGACCCCGGCGCGCTCGGCGATGTCGTCCATCGCCGCGGCGTGGTAGCCGTACCGGACGAACGCGCCGGTGGCCGCGGCCAGCAGTTGCGCCCGCCGGGCCGAACGCGGCATCCGGGTGGCCCGGTTCGCGTCCGTGTGGGTGCTCATCCCCCGAACCCTACCGGCGGGTAGGCGGGCGGAGCGGGCCTGTCGCACGCGGGTGCGGGGTCCGTCCGCACCCGCACCCTCGACCTCGGATCGAGACGCTCGAGGTGGTGCGGACCATGCCGGTCCAGCGGATACGAGGTTGCACCGACACGACGGTGCAACCTCGTACCTCCGGACCGGACACCCACGTGGAACCGGTGAAGGGTCGGATCCGGCTGCTCGGGCCGGTCAGGGCAGTGCGGCCCGGTGGTCGTCGCCGAGCAGGGGCGCGAACAGGTCGCCGTCCGCCTCGACGCGCGCGAGGACGTCGGGGGCGAGCAGCCGCATCTCCTCACCTGAAGAGGCGATGTGCTCGACCTCGTCCCACGTCAGCGGGGCGCTGACCGACGGCACGGCCCGGGCCCGCAGCGAGTACGGCGCCACCGTCGTCTTCGCCGGGTTGTTCTGGCTCCAGTCGACCAGCACCTTGCCGCCGCGGATCGCCTTGGTCATGCGGGAGACCACGAGGTCGTCGTGGGACGCCTCGAGCCGCTCGGCCAGCGACCGTGCGTAGTCCGAGGTCGAGCGTGACGAGGTGACCGTGACCGGGGCGTAGACCTGCATCCCCTTCGAGCCCGACAGTTTGACCACGGTGGTGAGGCCGTCGTCCTCCGCGATCTCCTTCAGCAGCAGCGCGACCCGTGCACACTGCACCGATGTCGCGGGCGGCCCCGGGTCGAGGTCGAAGACCAGGAGGTCCGGGGTCGGCAGGGAGTCTCGTGTCCTGGTCGACTTCGCGACCGACCACTGCGGCACGTGCCACTCGATCGCGGCGAGGTTGGCGAGCCAGACGACGGTCGCGAGTTCCTCGCACACGATGTAGTCGATGCGTTCACGGTTCTTGGTCGATCCGGGCGCGGGCAGGTTCACGGTGCGGACCCACTCCGGCGTCCCCCGCGAGGCGTTCTTCTCGAAGAAGAACTTCTCGTCGACGCCGTTGGGGTAGCGCTTCACGGTGAGGGCCCGGGCCTCGATGTGGGGGAGCAGGGTCGGGGCGATCCGGGTGTAGTAGTCGATCATCTCGCCCTTGGTGAAGCCGGCGTCCGGCCACAGCACCTTGTCGAGGTTGGACAGGGTCAGGGAGCGCCCGTCGACCTCGACCGGGACCTTCGTCGTAGAGGCGGCCACGGGACCATCGTTCCCGCCGACCCGCGTCGGTGTCGCGCGAACACACCGATCTCGGGAACAATCCCCCGCATGCGGGCCATCTGGAAGGGAACGGTGTCGTTCGGGCTGGTGACCATCCCGGTCAAGTTGTTCTCGGCGACCGAGGAACGAGACGTCAGCTTCCACCAGGTGCGCAAGGCCGACGGCTCGCGGATCCGGTACAAGCGGATCGCGGAGGCGGACGGTGAGGAGGTCGCCTACGGCGACATCGGCAAGGGCATCTCGCTGCCCGACGGCCACACCCTCATCCTCGACGACGACGACTTCGCCGACCTGCCGCTGCCCTCGACCCGTGAGATCGACGTCCACGAGTTCGTGCCACTGGAGCAGGTCGACCCCATCTACTTCGCGAAGTCCTACTACCTCGACCCCGACAAGACCGGCACCAAGCCCTACGTCCTGCTCCGCGACGCCCTCGTCGACAGCGGCCGGGTGGCGCTGGTCAAGGTCGCGATCCGCAACCGCGAGCAGCTGGCGGTGCTGCGGGTGCGGGACGGCGTCATCGTGCTCGAGACCATGATCTGGCCCGACGAGGTGCGCCAGGCCGACTTCGCGTTCCTCGACGAGGACATCCAGACCCGCCCGGCCGAGGCCAAGATGGCCCAGTCGCTGGTCGAGTCGATGGCGGGCGACTTCGACCCCGGCCAGTATCACGACGAGTACCGCGAGGCCCTCCAGAAGGTGATCGACGCCAAGGTCGAGGGCCGCGAGGTCGTCGAGACCGACGACGTGGTGACGCCGCGCTCGGACAACGTCGTCGACCTCATGGCCGCGCTGCGCGCGTCGGTCGACGCTGCCAAGAAGCGGCGTGGTGAGTCGGGGTCGTCGTCGGACGCCGCCGACGACGCCGCGGACGACGCCGACGACCACTCGACGTCGACGCCCGCGAAGAAGGCGACGAAGAAGGCGGCTGCGAAGGCTCCGGCCAAGAAGGCGGCCGCGAAGAAGACGGCGGCCAAGGCGGCGAAGAAGACCGCCGCCAAGAAGGCCCCGGCCCGCAAGTCGGCGTGAGCGGCGCCGGTTCGTAGGCTCGGGGGATGCCTCGGAGCAGGGTGCCGTACCGGCTGAGCAACGCCCGCACGGTGCTGCGCACCGCGGCGACGGCGAACGGACCGCGCCGGTTCCGACCCTCGCCCGACGCCGCGGCGCCGGCCGTCATCGACACCACGACCCGCCTGCCCGAGCTCGACCTGACCCTGCCGCCGTGGCCCGGCGAGGAGGTCGAGGTCGGAGGCGCCCGGCTGTTCGTGCGGCACACCCCGACCACGGCGACCGGCGAGGTGCCCACCGCCGTCTTCGTCCACGGTCTGGGCGGCGCGTCGACCAACTGGACCGACCTCGGCGCGCAGCTGCGCGGGCACGTCGACGCCTACGCCCCGGACCTGCCGGGGTTCGGCCGGTCCGGGCCGTCGCCCACCGGGGAGTACTCGATCCGCACCCACGCCCAGGTGGTCACCGCCTACCTCGAGCGGGTCGTGGCCGAGCGCGGGGCGCCGGTGCACCTGTTCGGCAACTCGATGGGCGGCGCCATCTCGATCCGGGTCGCGGCCCGCCGCCCCGACCTCGTGCGCACCCTCACCCTGATCTCCCCGGCCGTGCCGGACCTGCGGGTCAAGCGCGACGACGACCCCCGCACCCCGCTGCTGCTGGTGCCGGGGATCGCCGGGATGGCCCAGAAGCGGATCGCCGCGGTCCCGGCACGGGTGCGCGCGAAGGCCCTGGTCGAGATGGTTTTCGGCGACCCGTCACGGGTGCCGGACCACCGCATCGAGGAGGCCGCGGCCGAGCTCAAGGCCCGCGGCGACGAAGGTTGGACCACGGCGGCGTTCAACGCCTCCATGAAGGGGCTCGTCGCGACCTGGTTCACCGCGACGCCCTGGCGCGACCTCGCCGCGATCACCGCGCCGACGTTGGTGATCTGGGGCGACCGGGACAAGTTGGTCTCGCCCGCGCTCGCGCCCCGGGTGGCGACGACCCTGCCCCGTGCCCGGTTGCTGGTGCTGGCCGGGGCGGGTCACGTCGCGATGATGGAGGAGCCGGTCATGACGGCCCGGGCCTGGCTCGGCACGCTCGGCGACGGATCCGTCCTCCGAGCCTCCGGGGATTCCGCGGACTCCGTGCGATCCTGACCGGGTGCTGGACCAGCTGCCGCCGCGCACACCCGCGCGACCGTCAGCTCCCCGCCCGCCCGCGCCGTTCCGCCGCGACCTCCAGCGCCTCGGCACGGCCACCTCGCGGCTCGGCGGCCGGCTGCACCGCCGGTGGGGCTGGCGCCTCTACGCCGTCCCGTTGCTGCTGGTCGTGACGATCGCCGCCCTGACCACCGGGGGAGGGAGCCAGACCTCTGACGAGAGTGCGGACCCGGCGCCGTCAGCGACGGCCGCAGGGGGAGCAGCGCCGCCCGCCGCCCGCGACGAGACCATCAAGACCGACGACACCGGGGTCGGCGCACAGCAGGAGGTCCTCGCCTCCGACGCCCTCCCGCCGGGCGCCCCGTACACCCAGCGGGGAGCGGGGACGTTCCACGTCGTGCCCGGCACCGGCCCGGAGGCGGGCACCGGCAACCTGTACCGGTACACCGTCGAGGTCGAGGACGGCGTCACGGGCGTCGACGAAGCGGCCTTCGGCAAGACGGTCCAGACCGTGCTCGCCGATCCGCGTAGCTGGGTCGGCCGGGCGGGGCAGGGCGCGCTGCAGCGGGTCGACTCCGGACCGGTGTCCTGGCGGGTCACCCTGACGTCGTCGCTGACCGTCCGCGACACCTGCGGCTACGAGATCCAGGTCGAGACCTCGTGCTGGAACCCGACCGACCGCCGCGTCTACCTCAACGTCGCCCGCTGGGTCCGGGGCGACGTCGCCTACATCGGTGACCTCGACGCCTACCGGACCTACATGGTCAACCACGAGAACGGCCACGCGCTGGGCCACGAGCACGTCATGTCGTGCCTGCCGGGCGGCTCCGCGCCGGTGATGATGCAGCAGACGATCACGACCACGGCGACCGACGGCACGATCTGCCAGCCCAACCCGTGGCCGAACCCGCCGGGAGTGGCGCTGGGGCCGGATCCGCGGGGCGAGAGCGCCCCGGCCGTCGGCTAGGACCGCCCCGGGCGTGGGCCGGGGAACGGCGCGTGGTCCAGGGGACCGCGTGGTCCAGGGAACAGGGCCGCGGCAGGCGCGGTTGACTACCGTCGAGAGCCGCTACGCCGTCCAGCCCGATGGAGTGAACTCACGTGTCAGTTCCGTTGTCCCTGCCGCCTCTGGTGGAGCCCGCCGCCGAGTTGACGATCGACGAGGTGCGCCGCTACAGCCGCCACCTGATCATCCCGGACGTCGCGATGACTGGTCAGAAGCGGCTGAAGAACGCCAAGGTGCTCGTGGTGGGCGCCGGCGGCCTCGGCTCGCCCGCGCTGATGTACCTCGCGGCCGCCGGTGTCGGCACGCTCGGCATCGTCGAGTTCGACGTGGTCGACGAGTCCAACCTGCAGCGCCAGATCATCCACGGCCAGAGCGACATCGGGCGCAAGAAGTCCGAATCCGCCGCGGACTCCGTGCGCGAGATCAACCCGTTCGTGAACGTCATCGTCCACGACACCCGCCTCGACAACGACAACGTGCTCGAGATCTTCGCGGGCTACGACCTCATCGTCGACGGCACCGACAACTTCGCCACCCGGTACATGGTCAACGACGCCGCCGTGCTGCTGCACAAGCCGTACGTGTGGGGCTCGATCTACCGGTTCGACGGCCAGGTGAGCGTCTTCTGGGACGACCACGGGCCCAACTACCGCGACCTCTACCCGGTGCCGCCGCCCCCCGGCATGGTGCCCTCGTGCGCCGAGGGTGGCGTGCTCGGTGTGCTGTGCGCGGCCATCGGCTCGGCCATGGTCAACGAGGCCATCAAGCTGATCACCGGCATCGGCGAGACCCTGCTCGGTCGCCTCCTCGTGTTCGACGCCCTCGAGGCGAGCTGGAACGAGATCAAGATCCGCAAGGACCCGAACACGGCCCCGATCACCGAGCTCATCGACTACGAGTCGTTCTGCGGCGTCGTCTCGGAGGAGGCCCAGGAGGCGGCGATGGGTTCGACCATCACCGCCAAAGAGCTCGAGGAACTGCTCGAGTCCGACAAGCCGATCGAGCTCATCGACGTCCGCGAGCCCGCCGAGTGGGAGATCGTGAAGATCCCCGGTGCCCGGTTGATCCCCAAGGACGAGATCCTGCGCGGCGACGCTCTGTCGACCCTGCCGAACGACAAGCAGATCGTCATGTACTGCAAGTCGGGCGTGCGCTCGGCCGAGACCCTCGCCGCGGTCAAGGGCGCCGGGTTCAAGGACGCCGTGCACGTGCAGGGCGGCGTGACGGCCTGGGTCAACCAGGTCGACCCCTCGCTGCCGTCCTACTGAGCGGAGTCGCCGTCCGTGGCGCACGGCCTGAAGTTGCAGGATGACATCGTCTGGCAGCGAGAAGCGCTCGACCAGGTCGACGAACGACCCTGAGACATCCGCGCCGTGACGGCGTCGCACGGGCGATCCTGCTGCACGCCACCCACGGCGCTGTCCGCGCCGATCGGTGCCGGCCACTACCGTGTGGCCGTGCCGCCCCGACCGCCGTACGACGACGACCCCATGGCCTCGGGGCTCACCGCCTGGTGGAACGGCGCGCAACCGACCGGGCGGGCACCGCGGGTGCTTGGCCTGTTCGCCCATCCCGACGACGAGGTCTTCTGCGCCGGAGGCGCGCTCGCGCTGGCCGGGGCCGACGGTGCCGACACGGCCGTCGTTTCCCTCACCCGGGGTGAGGCCGGGCAGATCCGGGATGCCGCCGCCGCCACTCGTCGCACCCTCGGCGTCACCCGGGCCCGGGAGCTCGAGCGGTCCGCCGCAGCGCTCGGCGTCGGGCACGTCGAGTGCCTCGACCTCGGCGACGGCAGGCTCGCGTCGCTGCCGGGTGACGAGCTGGTCCGGCAGGTGCGCCAGATCCTCGCGCGCCTCGTCCCCGACGTGGTCGTCACCTTCGACGACGACGGCGGGTTCGGCCATCCCGACCACGTGCTGTCGGCCCGGGCCGTGCTCGCGGCGAGGGACGACCTCGACCACCGCCCCACGGTGGTGCGGGCGCGTTTCCCGCGGCAGGACCGGCTGCTGCTCGACCTGCTGGTCGACTGGCTGGGATCCGGCGCGCAGCGCTCGTCGGGCAGCGAGGGGTTCGGCCACGCCCTGCGGCTGTTCGCCGACGGGTCGACGATGCTGGGCTTCGCGGCCGACCACTTGCAGGTCCAGTGGTTCCCGGCCGGCTCCTACGTCATCGAGCAGGGGGAGCCCGCGACCGAGTTGTTCTGCGTGCTGGGCGGGTCGGCCGACGTCGTGGTCGAGGCCGCCGACGGCACGCTGCGGAAGGTCGACACGGTGACGGCCGGGGCCTTCGTCGGCCAGGACGGGATCGCCACGAGCCGGCCGCGCAACGCCCACGTCATCGCTCGCGAAGACCTCACGTGCTTCGTGCTCGCCCCGCACGGCCGCGACCTGTCGGCGGGGCGGGGCACGGGTGCGGTGGTGACGGCACCGGCGGTCGCGGCGCACCACCTCGGGGACGGCACGGACGACCCGCCGACCGGGATCGAGGTCGCGGTCGATGTGCGCGGCGTCGTCGACCGCAAGATCGCGGCGCTGGTGGCCCACCGGTCGCAGTACGCCCTGGATCCGGGCCTGCTGCCGCGACAGGTACTGGAGCCGTTGCTCGGCACCGAGCACTTCGTCGTGGTGGCCTGACCGTCACTCCGGGCACGACAGCAACCCTCGGCCGTCGCGCTGAGGTCGACACGGCGCTCACACGGCATCGTCGCGTCTCTGGACTGTCACCGTCGGGGAGTCGCGTGCTTCTCCCCACGTGTGCAGGCTGCGCAGGACTGGCTCCAGCCCGCGCCCGGCGCGGCTCAGGACGTACTCGTGACGTGGCGGCCGCTCCTGGTACATCCGGCGTTGCAGCACGCCTGCGTCCTCGAGCTCGGCAGGCGCGCGGCGAGGATCTGCCGCGGGGCGCCCGCGTTCTCGCGGATCTGTTCGAAGCGGGCGACGCACCGGCGACGTCAACGCCGGCCGCGTTCCCGCGACCGCGTCGACGGTGTGGCAGGGGACGGGTGACCGGGTTCGCGGGTCCTGGCCAGTGCGTCGAGGGAGGCGTCGAGCAGCTCGCGCAGCGGCTGTTCGGGTTCGACGCTCAACCAGCGTCGCAACGACACCTTGACCAGGGCGATGGCGGTCTCGGCGACGACCGCCGCGGTCAGCGGGTCCACACCGCGGGCGCGGAACGCCGCGGTGACGGAGTCGACGACCGCCTCCATCTTGCGCAGTTCCCGCTCGCGGAGGCCGTCGTGGCTGTCGATGACGGCCTTGCGACGGAGGAGCTGCTCTCGGCGGCCGTCGAACACGGAAGCGATGAGCTCCACGAGGCCGCCTCGGACGACGTCCCAGGGGGCGAGCTCGGGGTCCGCCTCGTGCACCACCGTCGCTGCGAGCAGAGGCATCCGGTCGGCGTCGGCGAACAACACCTCCCGCTTGTCCGCGAAGTGTCGGAAGAAGGTGCGGGTGGTGAGTCCGGCGCGGGCGGTGATGTCCGGGACGGTCGCGTGATCGAAGCCGTGCTCGGCGAACAGGTCGAGCGCGGCGCGTTCGAGCCGCTCTCTCGCGTCCGGTTCCCAGCGGGTCACGGCATCAGCTTATGACACGACGTGTCATCAGGAGCTAGTGTGATGACACGCCGTGTCGTCACGAGCTCAGCTCGAGCTCCTGACCGGCTCGAGGAGAACACTGTGAACAACGGGATCTGGATCCTGGGAGCAACAGGTAGGGCCGGGCGCGGCATCGCCCGACGGCTGGTGGACACGGGCCACGAGGTGGTGCTCGCGGGGCGGGACCCGGCCCGGGTGGCCGACGCCGCGGCGGCCGTCGGCGACCCGCGTCAGGTCACCGGGTCGCTCGAATCGGTCCTGGCCGAGGCGGCCGCAGCCGCACCACCGGTCGTGGTCAACACGGTCGGCCCGTTCGCCCGGACCGCCGCCCAGGTGGTCGGCACCTTGCCGGCGGGCACCCACTACGTCGACATCGGCAACGAGCTCGGCGGCGTCGAGGCCGTGCTCAACCGGCACGACTGGGCGCTCGAGCACGGCAACACCCTCGTCGCCGGCGCGGGTTTCGGTGTTCTGGCCACCGAGGCCACCGTCCTGCGGTTGTGCGAGAACCGCCCGGCGCCGACGCGCCTGCGGGTCGACGCCATCCCCTCGCTGGCGTCGGAGGGCGGGGTGATCGGCGAGGCGCTCGCCGGCAGCATGCTCGGCAGCGCCCACGAGGGCGGTCGACGAGTCGCGCACAACCGGTTGGTCCGCGCCGGTGTCGCGACCGCCCGCCAGCAGCTGACGACGCCGAGCGGGGACGTCGTGACCACGTCGTCGGTGCCGACCGGCGATCTGCTGGCGGCCTGGCGCGCGAGCGGGGCCGAGGAGGTCGTGTCCGGGTCGTCCGAGATCCCTTCCGGCCCCCTGGTCCGTGCTGCGTTCCCCGTGGTCTCGATGACCTTGCGCTGGCCGGCACTGCGCCGCATCGCGGTTGCGCGCCTGGCTCGCACACCACTCCCGGTGCGTGTCCGGCCGCGCGAGTTCTCGTGGGGGCACGCCTGGGCGCAGTGGGCAGACGGCTCCACCGGCGAGATGTGGCTCCGCCTCGCCGACGCCGGTCAGTTCTACGAGGACGTTGCCGCCGAGACCGCCCGTCGTGTGTTCGCTGGCGTCAGGCCCGGTGCTCACACACCAGGAGTGTTGTTCGGTGCAACGTTTGCCACCGAGCTCGGGGCGGAGTTCGTCGAGTGAGTACGGAGCGCGACCCCGCCGCCTCCTGTGACGGTGGTCGCGAAGGGCAGGCCCGACGGCGTCGCGGACGTCGCCGCGTCGACACCGCGCACTCCGCCTGACGACACGTGAGAGGCTGCCCCAGGACTCCGGTGCGTGCCTCGTCGACCCCCGCGCAACTGCGAGCTGTCCTGGTGCCGGATCGGAGGAGCTGTGATGGTCGCTGACGGCGTCCCGGACCTCGGTCATCGCGCCGACGGCCGGGACCGTCCGATCGAGGACGGGCACGCGGGCGGATCCCCGGTGACCGGCGACGTCGATCGTTCCGACGCCGCCCGCCGCGCGTGGTTGGACGAGGCGGTCCGCCGCGTGGCCGCCGATGCCAACCGCAGCGCCGACACCCATCTCATCCGTTTCCCGTTGCCCGAACATCCCGCGGTCGACCTGTACCTCAAGGACGAGTCGACCCACCCGACGGGATCGCTCAAGCACCGTCTTGCGCGTTCGCTGTTCCTGTACGCGCTGTGCAACGGGGAGATCGGGCCCGACACCTGCGTCACCGAGGCGTCGTCCGGCTCGACCGCGGTGTCGGAGGCCTACTTCGCGCGCATGATCGGCGTGCCGTTCGTCGCCGTCGTCCCGCGGTCCACCAGCCCGGCCAAGCTCGCGCTCATCGAACGCGAGGGCGGCCGCTGCCATCTGGTCGACGATCCGGCGACCGTGTACGCCGTCGCGGCGCAGATCGCTGCGGACTGCAACGGTCACTACCTCGACCAGTTCAGCAACGCCTCGGTGGCGACCGACTGGCGCGGCAACAACAACATCGCCGAGTCGGTGTTCGAGCAGATGCGGCTGGAACGGCATCCCGTGCCCGCCTGGGTCGTCGTGGGCGCCGGTACCGGCGGCACCAGCGCGACCATCGGCCGCTTCCTGCGTTATCGGCGGCACGCCACCCGCCTGGCCGTCGTCGACCCCGAGACCTCCGCCTTCTTCGCGGGGTGGCGCGACGCGGACCCGGCGGTCACCGGCGAGCCCTCGCGCATCGAGGGCATCGGACGGCCGCGGGTCGAACCGAGCTTCGTGCCGGGGGTCGTCGACCGCATGATCCGTGTGTCAGATGCAGCGTCGTTCGTCCACGCCCGGTGGGGGTCCGAGCGGTTGGGGCGCCACGTCGGGGCGTCGACCGGTACCAACCTCGTCGGTGCGCTGCGGTTGGCCCGGGAGGTGCAGCTAGCGGGCGGGGGCAGCGTGGTCACGTTGCTGTGCGACGGCGGCGAGCGGTACGCGGACACGGTGCACGACGACGCCTGGTGGTCCGCCCGCGATCGTGACACCGGAGGCGCGCTCACCGCGGCGCGGCGCGATCTCGACGGTGCTCTCGCGGCGGGTGCCTGACCGCAGCGTCCGATCATCAGTTCGGAGGTGCGCCGCAGCACATCGCCACGCTCGGGCGGGGCCCGTCAGGCCGAGCGCGACGCGATCCACTCGCGCCGCGGCCGCAGCGACGTCACCGAGGAAGGCGGTGTCCGGCGGGTCGGCCTCCCGTTGGCCGACATCACGGCGGTGCTGCGGCACCCGGCCGAGGCCGCGCCGATCCTCACCGCGCACCTCGACCGCATGTAAGCCGGTCTGGCCGATGCCCGCAGGGAGATCTCCATCGTCCGTCGCCTACTCGAGCACGAGGAGACACCCACTGCATCCTGCCCGCTGCCGCCCTCATCCGTGCCGTGCGCGACGTCAGGTACGCCGTCAGCGACGACGCCGACGAGCCACGGCTTGACGGCGTCCACCTCGACAGCACACCCGAGCAGCTGCGGGTGGTCGCGACCGACCGGTACCGGCTCGCGATGAGCACCGTGACCACCCCGGACCCGACCGACCTGCACGTCCTGCTGCCCACCTCGGCCGTCGACGAACTCCTCGACGGAGACTTCGACGGTGACCTCGACGTGTTCGTGGTCGACGGCCTCGTCGTCCTCCCGGGCACCGGCGGCACCGTGAGGGTCCCGGTGCCCGACGTCGACTTCCCGCCCTACCGGAGTTGGTTCGAACTCGGCCGTCGTCGGGAGGTGACCGTCGACTCCGCAGCACTTCGCGCCGACCTCGACGCCGGTGAGACCAGCACGCTCACCCGCGATCACGACGCCGTGTCCGTCGACGTCATCCGCATCAGCATCACGTCCGATGCCGTACGGGTGCGGCCCGAGCAACGACCCCGAGGCGGTGATGGTCGGTGTAGACCGCGACTTCCTCCGGCTGGCACTCGAAGCCGGCGATCAACTCGTCCTCGGACTGGACGACCCGATCGCTCCGCTCGCCGTCCGCGACCCCCGACGTGAGGGTGTGATGTCGATCCTGATGCCGGTCCGGCTCGATGAACCCGATCGATGAGGCGTGGCCGCGGTCTCGTGCGCAGGACGCGTGGACCCCGGTCGAGTTTGGGTGGGAGCAGCTCTGGTCGACCGGCCCGGCGCAGCGACCGCCGTGGACGAACACCGGTCCGACCTCCGTCCACACCGAGGGATGGTCCAAGGTCGCGTAGGAGATCAGCGCGGTGTCCTCGCCAGGCCGTGCGTACCGCAGGCAGCGGCGCAGCGGCTCACCATGGCCGGTGGCGGAGAAGATCAGCAGGTCGTTTGCCGTGCCCGTCGGTGCCCGTCGCGCGTGTGGGATCCCGGTGGGCCGGGTCGATGGCGCGGACGTCGAGGTCTGCGGTGTGGTCGGCGGTGTGGTCGTCACAGCTGGAGAACGGCGCCACGGTGACGGGGCACCCGGACACACCTGCCGAGGTGCTCGGAGGAGTCGACACCGACCGGCTGACGCACGCCGGGTCAGCGGTCCGCGCCGAGGCGCAGGCGCAGCATGAGTTCGAAGCGGGTGTTGGCGTCCTTGAGGTCGTCGTCGAGCAGTTCCTCGATGCGGCTGAGGCGGTAACGCAGCGTGTTCTTGTGCACGTGCAGGTGGTCGGCGGTGCTCGCAACGTCGCCGAACTGGTCCAGCCACGTCCGCAGCGTCGCGACGAGCGACGCACCGTGCTCGAGGTCGTACGCGGTCAACACGGCCAGCGGGTCGTCGCGCGCGTCCATGTCGGCGTCGACGAGGTCCGACAGCCGCAGCAGCAACGACTCGGTGTAGACGTCGGCGGGGCTCGCCACCTCGTGGCCCGTTCGGCGGGTCCGTGGGCGGGCGTGCAGCGCCCGGAGCGTGCGGTCGGCGGACTCCCGCGACCGGTGCAGGTCGCTGATGCGGTCGACGGGGGAGCCGATCGCCACGGCGATCTGGCTCCAGTCTGCGCCCAGCCGGTTCACGAACGCGTCGACGAGGCGACGGATCTGGGGCGTGACGTCGTCCCCGCCGCCGTGGGTGAGCACGACGGTGTAGATCGTGTCGCCGAACACCGCGCCGACGGTGTCGGGCAACTCCGAGCGCAGCAGCAGTGTCAGTGAACTGGCGACGTGGTCCAGGTTTGCCGCGCTCAGGCGCGCCGGCCGGGCGGTCGCGTCGCGGGGCAGACCGACGGCGACGACGTGGCCGCCGCGCACCGGTCGGACGGATGACCGCAGCCGGCTCGCCGCCTCGCCGGCGGCCTGCCCACCCTCGAGCAGCGCCGCGACGGTCGCGCTGCGCATGCGCGAGACCGCGTCGGCGCCGACCCTGTTCCGGGTCATCGCGATCGCGGCGGTGGTTGCGGTGTCGGTGATCGCCTGTTCCTGCAGCGGGGTCGGCGCAGTGTCGCTGATGATCCAGATCGAGCCGAGGATCTCGTCACCGATGGCAACGCGCACGGCCACGCGCGGCAAGACGTCGGCGGTGTACGGCGCCACCTGGACCGGACGCGCCGAGGCGTAGATCCGCGCGAAGATCCCGAGTTCGGTCAGCCGGGCCTGGTGGTCACCGGGGACCTGCTGACCGAGGACGCTCGCCTGACGCGCGGCGTCGCCCCGGCCCTGGTCCGCGGAGAACGCGAGGATGCGCGACTGCAGGTCCTCGATCGTGACCGGTGCATCGAGCAACGACGACAACTGGTTGGACAACGCGAACAGGTCGACCTCGGCCTCGGCCGCGCCCATCACCGTCCACCGGTCCTCCCCGGCGAGCGTCGGCGGCTGCAACAGGTTCGCGACGTGCAGCCACGGCGCTCCCCGGACGAGACTGAGCAGGGTCACGCCGGAGTCGTCGAGGCGTTGACGCGAAGCGACGTCGAGCTCGACCGGTTCACGCACCACGAGCACCGTCGCCCGCGAGCGGAGCATGCGCTCCAGGACGTTCTCGATCTCGGTCGCGCCTCGGATCCCGACACCGAGCACCAGTCCCCGCGGCGGGGCGGGGATGGTGTTGTGCGAGTCGAAGATCTCGACGTGGTCGAAGACCTGGTCCGCTCCCGCCGGTCCCGCTTCATGACGGAAGAGCAACGGTCCCAGACGTTCGAGCACCGATTCGACCGACTCACCTCGTGACACGACACGCTCCTTCGCCGGAGCCGAGGATCTCGTGAACACGGCGGTCAGCGTCTCAGACGTTCGCACAAACCGCCACGGTGATCGTTGGTCGTTCGTGCCAATGGCTTGCGGCTCCGCCGGACGTAGCGTGCCTCCATCACCAGTCGCCGCCGAGCGTTTCTCGAGCGCCGACCGACCCCACGCCACGACCGTTGCTCCTGGAGGAGTCATGAACGCCCACCCGATCCGCGTCACCTGCGCCCGCTTCGGCGCGACGCTCGCCGTCGGCGCGATGGCTGCGCTGAGTCTGACCGCCTGCAGCAGCGGTTCCGCGTCCGGTGGTGCCGGCGGCTCGAAGGACGGGGCGCTGAGCATCCAGTTCGTCAACCCCCTGCCGAGCTACCCCACCTGGAAGCAGATCGGTTCGTGCATGAAGGACGAGGCGAAGGCCCGCGGCGCTGACTTCTCCGAGAGCGGGCCGACCGGGCAGGCGCTCGACGCCACCGCGATGATCCAGCAGGTCCAACAGGCGATCGCGAACAGGAAGGGCGCGATCATCACGTTCCCCACGAGCGACGGGTTCACGCCGGTGCTCAAGCAGGCCCAGTCCAAGGGCATCGTCACCGGGACGATCTACGGCACGGGCGGTGCGGACAGCGGCGCCGACTACAACATCGGGCCCGACTGGACCTACATCGGCAAGACCCTCGTCGAGGCCGTCAGCGCCGAACCCGGCCAGCACGTGCTCGGCCTCGTGGCCGCCGCCGACACCGGCCTCGGCAAGTCCTGGCTGGACGGCGTGAAGACCGCGGCCGCGGCGACCGACAACGTCACCATCGGGGGCGAGGTCTACACCGGGGACGACGCGGCGAAGGCGCTCCCGCAGGCCAACGCGTTGCTCACCGCGCACCCCGACATCACCGACATCGTCACGCACATGGGCACGACGACCCCCGGTGCGACCGCCGCGATCAAGGCCAAGGGCCTGCAGGGCAAGGTGCACCTCGTGCCCGTGGGCCAGGACAACGGTGGCATCCAGGCCGTGAAGGACGGCCTGGCGCAGCTGATGTTCCTGCAGGACGTCTGCACTCTCGGCAAGCAACTGGCCGACGGTGTGGTCGACGTGCACGAGGGCAAGACGCCGCCGCAGGTGCCCGTCAAGATCGCGGTCGTCCCCGGCGACGAGGTGCAGGGTTACCTCGACAAGGGCTGGGTCTGATGGGCCCGGCCGCTCTCCAGTTGCGCGGAATCCGCAAGTACTTCGGGTCGGTCTCCGCGCTCGAGGACGTCGATCTCGTCGCGTACGCGGGAGAGGTCCACGCGGTGGTCGGCGACAACGGTGCCGGCAAGTCGACGACCATCAAGATCATCACCGGCATCCACCGGGCCGACGAGGGTGAGGTGCTCGTCAACGGTGCCGACCTCGGGCACGTGCGGTCGGCCGCCGACGCGCAGGAGCACGGCATCGCCGTCGTCTACCAGGACCTCGCCCTGGTGGAGTGTCTCGACATCGCCCACAACATGGCCCTGGGGAACCTGCCGCGGCGCTGGGGGATCGTGCTCGACCGCCGGCGCATGGAACGTGAGGCCGCCAAGGTGCTGACCGACCTGAAGGTGCGGGTGGGCAACGTCCGAACGCCGGTCGGGTTGCTGTCCGGTGGGCAGCGGCAGGTGGTGGCCATCGCCCGTGCCGTCCGCATGGACAAGCCGATCATGCTGCTCGACGAACCGACGGCGGCGCTCGGCGTGCAGGAGACCGCCCACGTCGGCGGCATCATCGACGAGCTCCGGGCATCGGGCAAGGCCGTGATCATCGTGAGCCACGACCTGGACTTCGTGTTCTCCCACGCCGACCGCGTGACCGTGCTGCGCCTGGGTCGCACAGTCGGGACACGCCTGATCAGCGAGGTGGCCCGCGAGGAAGTGGTCGGCATGATCACGGGCGCGGTGGCACCCGACCCGCGCGACGCGGCGGCGCTCCCGACGGCGGAGGTGGCCTGACGATGGTGACCTTGTCAGACGCCAAGCCAGACGCCAAGCCGGACGCCAAGCCGGACGCCAAGCCCACACGGGACCGTGTGCCCACCGCCGGCGGTGGGATGCTCCAGACCCGCGTCAGGAACGCGTTGCTCCGGCAGGAGACGACGTTGGTCCTGGTCATCCTCGCCATCGGCGTCGCGACCGCCCTGCGCAACCGGCTGTTCCTCGATCCCGACAACCTGCTCGAGATCCTGCGCAGCAGCGTCATCTACTTCGTCATGGGCTGCGGGGTCGCGATGCTCATCATCGGCGGGGGATTCGACTTCTCCGCCGGAGCCGTCTTCACGCTGGGCGGGCTGGTGTCGTGCAAGTTCATGTTCGACGGCATGTCCTGGCCGATCGCGGTCCTGATCGGTCTCGTCATCTGCGCCGTCTTCGGGGCCGTCAACTTCGTGATCATCACCTACCTGCACATGCCACCGATCATCGCCACCCTCGGCACCTTCTACATGCTCTCCGGCGTCGACAACATCGTCACCGGGGGCGCCGACATCCTGCCCCTGCCCGACAGCTTCCAGAAGCTCGGCCAGGGCAGCGTCGCCGGCGTGCCCAACGTGGTGCTCATCGCGATCGCCGTGGGCGTGTTCTTCTGGTTCCTGCTCGAACGCACCCGCTTCGGCGTCAACGTGCGCGCCCTGGGCGGTAACCGGGGCGCCGCGGAGGCGAACGGTCTGCGCGTCGTGCGCATCGACCTCGCCCTCTACGTCATCGCGGCGGTGACGGCCGCCATGGCTGGCCTGATCTACTCCGCCCGGGTCGGTGCGGGTCAGGTCACCGCGGGCGGTACCTCGACGACCCTCATCGCGATCACGGCCGTGCTCATCGGCGGGGTCAGCCTGCTGGGCGGCCTCGGCAACATCCAGGGCATCGCCGTGGGTGCCATCCTCGTCGCCCTCATCGACAACGCGCTCGTGTTGTCGGCGATCCCACCGCAGTACAACAACATCGTCGTCGGCGCGATCCTCGTGTGCGCCGTGGCGGTCGACCACCTCCGACGCATCCGCCTCTACCGCAAGAGATAGGTGGCCTCCCCATGACCGAGCAACTCACCTCCGACACCCGCCTCACCGCCGACAACGTCGACCCCGACGTCAACGCCCTGCTCGCCGAGCTGGGCGACGGGCCGGTCGTCCCGGTGGCCGAGCAGACCGCCGCACAACTGCGCCAGGTGATGCGTGACGCCATCGCCGTGTTCACCGCAGGTGTCGCGCCGATCCCCGTGGCCCACGTCGACGACCGTGTCGTCCCCGGCCGCGGCGGTGACATCCCCGTCCGGGTGTACGCGCCCGACGAACCGAACGCGGTGATCGTCTACTTCCACGGCGGCGCCTGGGTGGTCGGTGACATCGACACCCACGACCTCGTCACTCGACGGTTGTCGCGCGACACCGGGGCCGAGGTCGTCTCCGTCGACTACCGGATGCTGCCGGAACACCCGTTCCCCGCGCCGTTCGACGACGCGTACGACGCCACCGTCTGGGCCGCGGCGCTGCGCCCGGGTCTCCCGCTGCTCGTCGCGGGCGACAGCGCGGGCGGCACGCTGGCCGCCGCGGTCGCGCTGTACGCCCGTGACGCCGGCGGTCCGAGCATCGACGGTCAGGTCCTGGTCTACCCCGGGATCGACGACGACCTCGACACCCCCAGCATGCTCGCGTTCGCGCACGGTCCGCTCAACACCCGCGAGGACATCGGCTTCCACCTGCGTCGGTACGGGTCGAACGACGCCGCCCTGGGCTCGGCGTACGCCCTGCCCGGGCGGGCCGCGTCGCTCGAGGGGTTGCCGCCCGCCGTCGTGGCCGTGGCCGGCACCGACCTGCTGCGCACGTCGAACGAGGAGTACGCGGAACGTCTGCGCGCCGCGGGGGTTCCGGTCACCGAACTGCTCGACGTCGAGCAGGTGCACGGCTGGATCGACTACGCCCCGCGGGTGGCCTCGGCGGACCGCGCGTTCACGCGGCTCACCGACGCCGTCCGCCGGCTCATCGACCGGACCGAGGAGTGAGCGCGGGCGCCCGACCCGAGCGGGTGGCGGTCGTCGGCGCCGGCATGGTCGGGTTGGCCACGGCGTGGTTCCTGCAGGAACGCGGGGTCGAGACGGTCGTGTTCGACCGCGACGGCGTCGCCTCGGGCGCGAGTCACGGCAACGCGGGGTGGCTCACCCCGAGTTTCGCGCTTCCCCTTCCCGAGCCGGGGGTCTTGCGCTACGCCGTGCGGACCCTGTTCGACCCGGCGTCGCCGGTGTACGTACCGCCGACCGCGAACCCGACCCTGGTGCGGTTCCTGCTGCAGTTCGCCCGCAACTGCACCCGGGCGCGCTTCGACCGGGCGCTGACGGCGCTGGCGGGGCTCAACCGCGGCGCCCTGGCGGCGTTCGCGGAACTCGACGACCCCGACCTCGAGGTCGTGACCCGCCCGGCGGCCCCGCTGATCGCGGCGTACCTGCACGAGCACGACCGTGAGGCGCTGCTCGAGGAGTTCGCGCACGCGCAGGGGGCGGGACTGGACGTCCCGCACCAGCTGCTCAGCGGTGAACAGGTCCGCGACGCGGTGCCATTGTTGTCCGACCGCGTCGTGGCCGGGTTGCGGGTGGACGGCGGTCGGTTCCTGGACCCGGCCGTGTTCGTCAGAGGCCTGGCGGAGGCGGTGAAGCAGCGCGGCGGTCTCATCCGCACCGGAACCCCCGTCGACGAGGTCGCGCCCACGAGTGGCGACGTCCGCGTCGCCGGGGAGCGCTTCGACGCCGTCGTCCTGGCCACAGGTGCCCAGCTGGGGCGGCACGCCCGGAAGTTCGGTGTCCGGCAGCTGGTGCAGGCCGGGCGCGGCTACAGCTTCACCGTTGCAGCGGACAACGTTCCCCCTTCTCCGGTGTACTTCCCGGCGCAGCGGGTCGCGCTGAGTCCGAGCGGCGGGCGGCTGAAACTGGCCGGGATGATGGAGTTCCGGGCCGCGGACGCACCCCTCGACCCGCGGCGGGTCACGGCGATCGCCGATGCCGCCGCGCCACTGGTGCGCGGCGCCGATCTCACCGACCGGCGCGACGAGTGGGTGGGGGCGCGTCCGTGCACCGCTGACGGCCTGCCGCTCGTCGGGCGCAGCCGCCACGAGCGGGTGTTCGTCGCGGGCGGGCACGGCATGTGGGGCATGACGCTCGGTCCGGTGACGGGCAAGCTGCTCGCCGAGCAGGTCGTGACCGGGCGCACGCCCGACGCCCTCCGTCCGGTCGATCCGCTGCGCTGAGGTGACCGGACCCGTGCTGTACGACGTCGTCCTGCGGGGCGGTCGGACACTGGACCCCGAGACCGGTCTCGACGCCGTCCGGGACGTCGGTCTCACCGGCGACCGGATCGTGGCCGTCTCCGCGGAACCCCTGACCGGACGCCAGGTCCTCGACGTCGGTGGCCTGGTCGTCGCGCCGGGGTTCATCGACCTGCACAGCCACGGCCAGGCCGTCGCCGAGGCTCGGCTGCAGGCGCTCGACGGCGTGACCACGGCCCTGGAACTCGAGGCGGGTGCGGTGTCCGCTGCCCGGGCGTTGCAACGGTCGGCGGCCGAGGGCCGCCCGATCAACTACGGCTTCTCGGCTTCCTGGGCCGCGTTGCGTGGGGAAGTGGTCGGCGGGGTGCCCCGCGACGTCGACCTGCCACCGCTCGCCGGCCTCGGCGAGGACGCCTGGCGCCGGACGGCCTCGGCCGCACAGGTCGACGACCTGCTCGACCGGCTCGGCCACGAACTCGCGAACGGTGCACTGGGCATCGGTGTGCTGCTCGGGTACGCGCCGTCCACCGACCCGGCCGAGATCACGCGGACGGCGCACCTCGCGGCCCGGGCCGGCGTGCCGGTCTTCACCCACGCCCGCCCCTTGGTCGAGCAGGACCCGGGTGTCGTGGTCGACGGTGCGGAGGAACTGGCGCGCCTGGCCGGGGAGACCGGCGCGCACGTGCACTACTGCCACGTGAACTCGACGTCGACCCACCACCTCGACCGGGTGCAGGCGGTGCTCGACGACGTGCGCGCGGAAGGCGCCCGGGTCACCACCGAGGTCTACCCCTACGGGGCCGGGATGACCGCCATCGGTTCGGACTACTTCCGCCCCGACCGCCTGCACGTCCTCGGCGCCACCGGCACCCCGCACGACGTCGTGTACGCGCGCACCGGGGAGACGGTGGCGACCGTGGACCGTCTGCTCGAACTGCGCGCCGCCGATCCGTCCGGCCTGGCGTTCATCCGGTCCTTCGACGACGAGACCTCGGCGGGGCGGGTGGCGCAGATCCTGGCGTTGCCGGGAGCCGTGGTGGCGTCGGACGCCGTGCCCTTCACCGCGGAGGACGGCGTGGCCGTCGACCCGTTCACCTGGCCGCCGCCGCCGTCGCTGCGGACGCATCCGCGCAGTGCCGGGACCTTCGCCCGCACGCTGCGTGTCGCGGTGCGGGAGACGGGTGTCCTGTCACTGGTCGAGGCCGTGCGGCGGTGCACCCTCGAGCCGGCCCGCATCCTCGAGCACGCGGCGCCGGCGTTGCGCCGCAAGGGTCGGGTGCAGCCGGGGTGCGACGCCGACCTCGTGGTGTTCGACCCCGACCGGGTCACTGACCACGCCACCTACCAGCACTCCACCCGGCCGTCCTCGGGCTTCGTCCACGTCGTCGTCAGCGGCGAGTTCGTGGTCCGGGACGGAGCGTTGCAGACAACAACACTTCCCGGACGTCCCGTCCGCAGTGGCTCGTGACCGTTCATCTCCCACGGAGGTCCACCATGCAGGTCGCCATCCTTCTCTACCCGCGTTTCACGTCGTTGGACGTCGTCGGTCCGTACGAGGTGCTCGGGCGGCTGCCCGACACCGAGGTGGTCTTCGTGGCCGAGCAGCCGGGTCTGTTCCACAACGACCTGGGTTCCCTCGCGCTCGAGGCGCCGGTGGCGCTGGCCGACGTCACGTCGCCGGACGTGGTCGTGGTCGGAGGTGGACCCGGTCAGGTCGACCAGATGGCCGACGGCCCGTTGCACGAGTGGTTGCGCGCCGTCGACCGCACGAGCACGTGGACGACGTCGGTGTGCACGGGTGCCCTGGTACTGGCCGCGGCCGGTCTGCTGGACGGTCGCCGGGCCACGACCCACTGGGGGGCCCGCGACCACCTCGCCCGGTACGGCGCCACGGTGTCCACCGAGCGGGTGGTGGTGGACGGCAAGTACGTCACCGCCGCCGGTGTCTCGGCGGGCATCGACATGGCGCTCTCGCTGGCCGGGTCGCTCGCGGACGACGACGTGGCCCAGACCGTGCAGCTGATCATCGAGTACGCACCGGAACCGCCGTACCAGTCGGGGTCGCTGGAGTCTGCACCGGCGGAGATCGTCGCGCGCGCCCAGCGTCGCACGGCCGCACGCTTCGCCGACGCGTGAACGCCGTCCAGGTGTCTGGGTCCGACGGTCTGCTCGGTGTCGAAAGGGTGGTCTCGATGCTCCGGCAACGCGGCTACGCCGTCCGTGACCTCCGCGTGGACTGGACCGGTGAGCGGTCGTCGGTCTGGACGATGCGCTGTGCCGTCGAGTCCGGGGCCGACCCCGACCTGCTGGTGAGACGGTTGCAGCGGGCGGTGTCGGTGCTCGACGCCCGGCTCGACCACCGGGCGGCGCCGCTCGGAGCCGTGTCGTGACCACGACCTCGACCCGCCCCACCCCGCGGACGGACACCACGGACGTCGTCGCCCCGTGCGGTGTCGTCCACGGCGCGCGTGAGGACGTGGTCCACGTGTTCCGGGGCATCCCGTACGCCGCGGCCCCCGTCGGTGACCTGCGGTTCGCCCCGCCGCAGCCGGCACCGTTCGTGGCCGACCTCGACGCCACCCGCTTCGGGCCCATCTCGGTCCAGGACATCGATCCGCTGGCGGACGTGCTCCCGGGGACGGAGAACGCCTTCCACAGCCGCCGTCCGCGTCTCGACGAGGACTGCCTGAGCCTCAACGTCTGGACGTCCGATCCGAGTGGGTCGGCGCCGGTGTACGTCTACGTGCACGGCGGTTCCTTCCTCTACGGCTCGGGCACCGGCCCCTGGTGCGACGGCGCACCGCTCGCCCGCGAGCACGGTGTCGTGGTGGTGACGCTGAACTACCGGCTCGGTCTGCTCGGCAACCTCTGGCTCGGCGACCACGACCCGTCGGCGGCCGACCTCGGCCTGCAGGACGTCGTCGCCGCCCTGCGGTGGGTGCGCGAGAACATCGGCGCGTTCGGCGGTGACCCGGACACCGTGACCGTCGGCGGGGAGTCGGCCGGGGCCATGGCCGTGTCGGCCCTGCTGGTCGCGCCTGCGGCGCACGGGTTGTTCCGACGTGCCGTCCTGCAGAGCGGTCACCTCGGTCTGGTGCAGTCGGTCGAGGCCGCCCGGCACTCGACCGAGCTGATCCTGCGCGACCTGCACGTCGACCCGGCCGGTGACGTGCTCGGACAGCTGCGGGAGACGACGGTGTTGCGCCTCGCCGCGGTGCAGCGACGCCACGGGTTGTCGCTCGGCACGGTCCCGCTCGTCGCCGACGGCGTGACGCTGCCGACCGATCCGGAGCGGGCGCTCGCCGCGGGTGCGGCACGGGGCGTCGACGTCCTCATCGGCCACATGACCGAGGAGGACCGGCTGTTCCACGTCGTCGCCGGCGGGCCCCCGGCCACCACCGTGGGGGAGCTGATCGCCTCCCGCTTGCCGGGTCTCGACCTGCAGGCGCAGGCGTCGGCGCTCTACGAGCGCGTGCAACGGGATGGGGGGTTGTCCGACGAGGAGCTGCACGTTGCCGTCGCGGTCGACCACAGCTGGAGGGAACCCGTGTTCACGCTGGCTTCCCTGCACGCCGGATCCGGCGGGCGCACCCACGTGTTCGAGTTCGCGTGGCGGTCGTCGGTCCCCGGGCTCGGGGCCGCGCACCTCGTGGACGTGCCGCTGTTCTTCGACAACCTCGGGCAACCTGGCGTGGCGGACCTGCTGGGCGACGAGGTCGGACACGACCCGGCGGTTGCCACCTTCGCCGGCCGGGTGAGCGGCGCTCTCGCGAGGTTCGTGCGCACGGGCGACCCGTCCGGTCCACTGGGCGCCTGGCCCGCGTACACCGGTGACCGGCCGGCGACGATGGTGATCGACCTGGAACCACGCGTGGAAACAGCCCTCCACGCCGAGCGGTTCGCGTTCTGGGCCGCACACCGCGACCGGTCCGCCGCGCCGCTCGCCGCCATCACCGGCGCCGCCGGGTGAGCGCGATCGCGCCACTCGACTCCAGCCGGGCGCCCGGGGTCGGCGTCGACCTCGTCGCGTTGCGACGCCGCCTGCACGCGTCCCCGGAGATCGCGCTCGACCTGCCGGCGACCCGCGCGATCCTGCTCGAGGTGCTCGACCCCCTGCCGGTCGAGGTCCACACCTGGCCGACCAGCTCGGCGGTGGCTGTGGTGGTCCGGGCGGAACGGTCGGGTGGACCGACGGTCCTGCTGCGCGCGGACATGGACGCGTTGCCGGTCGTCGAACCCGCCGGCGCCGATTTCGCCGCCACGAACGGCAACATGCACGCGTGCGGCCACGATCTGCACATGGCCGGGCTGGTCGGCGCGGTCATCGAGGTGGTCGATCGTCGGGCCGAACTCCGCGGCGACGTGCTGGCCGTCTTCCAGCCCGGCGAGGAGAGCGCCGGGGGAGCGGAACTCCTGCTCCGTGAGGGGATCCTCGCCGTCACCGGGTCGACGCCGGTCGCGTCGTTCGGGGTGCACGTGCTCTCCTACCGACCGGCCGGTGTGTTCTCCTGCCGGGCCGGCGCGGTCATGGGTGCGGTCGTCAACCTCGAGCTCGTGGTCAGGGGCCGAGGCGGGCACGCGGCCCGTCCGCACACCGCGTTGGATCCGGTCACGGTCGCGGCGACGGTCGTGCAGGGCATCCAGACCTTCGTCGCGCAGCGCGGTGCGCCGGACGACCCCCTGGTCGTCACGGTCGGTGCGTTGCACGCGGGGTCGGCGGCGAACGTCATCCCCAGCGAGGCCCGGCTGTCGATCAGCCTGCGGGCGGTGACCTCCGACCGGGCGCGCAGTGCGGCGGACCAGGTCGTCGCGGTCAGTCGTGGCCTGTGCGAGGCGTACGGGCTGACGGTTGCGGCGACGCGGACGGTCGACCTGCCCGAGACCGTCAGCGACGTCGACGGCGCGGCACTCGTCGAGCAGGTCGTCGTCGACCTGTTCGGTGCGTCCGCGTACGCCCCCCTCGTGGCACCCGAGATGATCGCCGAGGACTTCTCGTTGTTCCTCGAGCGCACGGGCGGCGCCTTCGCGCTGGTCGGAGCTGCGGTGGGGGAGCGACCCGAGCATGAGCTCGCGACCAACCACTCCGCGCAGGCGCAGTTCGACGACGCCGTCGTCGCGCGCATCGCGCGCGTGCTCGCCGAGGTCGCGGTACGGCGCCTCGCAGCCGGGCCGCCGGTCCAGCACCGCGCCGCGGCGTCCCACCCGTGACGGGTGTCCGTCACCGCTCGACGACCCGTTCGGGGTCGTGGACCCCGACGTCCTCGACCGCACCATCCGGGTCCGGCGGGTCGCGTCGCACCGGCCGCAGGCTGCCGCTCCGCAAGGTCCGGCGCCGCCACCGGGTGCTGGCGTAGTCGAGCAGCTCGTGCGGTGGCAGCACCCTCGTCGAGTTGCCGACCCGCAGGACGAACTCCGTGCCCTGCTGCCTGGGTGCCCGGAAGAACACCGGCTGGGCGGCCGGGGCGACCCGGACCACGCAGACGTCGTGGCCCTGCAGCTGGTCGAAACCGACGGCCGTCGCCGCGGCGACCGGCCCGCCGAGGGTGGTGGCCAACAGGTCGCGCAGCCACAACTCGAAGCCGTCGCGGGAACCGTTCTTGACCAGGGAGTAGTCCTCCTCGAGTCCGAGGGGGGTGCCGTCGTCGCTGACCCCGATGAGCAGGGTGCCGCCGCGCGCGTCGGCGAACCCGGCCACCGTCCTCGCGACCACCAGTTCCAGGCGGGCGTCGCGGGTCCGGGTGTGGAGGTTGTACCGGGCCGAGGACTTGAACTCGACGTCCTGGCTCTCACCGGCGTGGACCAGCTCGGCGACCGTCGGCGGCGACGGCCGGCGCCGCCGCACGACGGCGTCCGCCACGGCGATCACCACCACCGTTCCCGCGAGCCCGCCGAACACGACCACGACCGGCGCATCCCGCAGCGGGCGTTCGAGCAGCAGCCCGGTCACCGTGCTCCCCGACGCGGCACCGACGATGCCGCACAGCGTGCTCGCCGACCAGCTCAAGGCGTTCCCGCGCCCACGCAGCGCCAGCCGGGCGACGGCGGCGGACGTGAAGCCGATGAGCAGCACCGACGCCCCCACCAGCGCGACCGTCACCGCTCCGCTCACGGACCCACCCTCTCGGGTCGGGCGGGGCTCGACACTAGGGAACGTCCCTAGGGACAGCGGCGACCGTGTGCGAGACGGTGACCCACGCAGGTGCCGGAGCCGGGCCCCGCAGCGACAGGAGCGACCGTGAACCAGGTCCTGGAGTCCCTCGGCCGCTGGTGCGCGCGCAAGCACTGGGTGGTCGTGATCGGGTGGCTGGTGCTGCTGGCCGGCCTGGCGGTGGCGCGCACCGCGGCCGACGGCGAGTTCGTCAACGACTACACGGTCCCCGGCAGTCCGTCGTCCGACGGCATCGACCTGCTGCGCAGTGACTTCCCGCAGCAGAGCGGCTACGCCGGTCAGATCGTCTTCCACGCGAGGACCGGCACGGTCGCCGCGCAGACCGCGGCGGTCAACACCTCGATGGCGAACCTGGCCGGGCTCGACCACGTCATCAGCGCGATCAGTCCGTTCGCGACCGCGAACTCCCCGCAGGTGTCGCAGGACGGCACCATCGCGTACGGCACGGCGTCCTGGAACGTCGTTCCGGCGTCCCTCGACGAGTCGTACCTCCACCGGATGGACGACGCCGTGGCGCCGGCCCGTGACGCCGGCCTCCAGGTCGAGTACGGCGCCGGGGCAGGTCAGATCGGCCAGAGCACCGACGACAAGAGTTCCGAGATCATCGGGCTGGTCTGCGCCCTGGCCCTGCTGCTGTTCATGTTCGGGTCGGTCGTGGCCGCGGCCCTGCCGCTGCTGAGCGCGGTGTTCAGCGTCGCCGCCGGACTCTCACTGGTGGGGCTGCTGTCGGCGGGGACGACCTTCCCGACGACTGCGCCGACGGTGGCGACGCTGCTCGGGTTGGGGGTCGCCGTCGACTACGGCCTGTTCCTGGTCGCGCGACATCGTGAGCAGGTCGACCACGGGATGGACGTGCCCACCTCGATCGGCCGCTCGTCGGCGACCTCGGGCGCGGCGATCCTGGTGGCCGGCAGCACGGTCGTCATCGCGATCCTCGGGCTCTACGTGGCAGGAGTGCCCTTCGTCGGAGCGATGGGGCTGGCCTCGGCCATCGTCGTCGCGGTGACCATGCTCGCCGCCCTCACCCTCATGCCGGCCTTCCTGCAGATCGCGGGCGGGAACGTGCGGTCGTTCCGCGACCGTCGCACGGCGAAGCGGATCCTCGCGGCCGAAGGCGATGAGACCAGTCGCGCGGGCCGACTGGCGGAGTTGGTCGCCGCGAGCGACGAGGCGCACGAGCGCAGCGCCTTCGCGCGGTGGGGACGCATGGTGAGTCGGCGGCCCGTGCCCTGGGCCGTCGCCGCCACGCTGGTGCTGGTGCTCCTGTCGATCCCGTTGTTCGCGTTGCGGCTGGGTCAGCTCGACGCCGGCACCAACCCCACCTCGGAGAGCATCCGCCGGGCGTACGACCTCATCGACCAGGGGTTCGGACCAGGAGCGAACGGGCCGTTGACCGTCGTCTACGCGTTGCCGGCCGGGCAGAGCGACGACCAGACGAACACGCTGCTGGCCAACGCGCAGAAGACGCTGTCGACGACGACGGGCGTCGCTGCGGCCGCGCCGCCGGTGGTCAACACGGCCGGGACCGTCGCCACGGAGACGATCGTCCCGACGACCTCGCCGCAGGACGCCGCGACGACCCAGCTGGTCGACCGGTTGCGCTCGGACGTGTTGCCGACGGTGCCGACCACGACGTACGTGGTGGGTGCGACGGCGTCCTACGTCGACTTCACCGCCAAGATCTCCGCGCGCATGCTCTACCTGATCCTCGTCGTGGTGGCGTTGGCGTTCGTCCTGTTGACCGTGGCGTTCCGGTCGATCGTCATCGCGATCAAGGCCGCCCTGCTCAACCTCCTGTCGGTCGGCGCCGCGTACGGAGTCGTGGTGGCGATCTTCCAGTGGGGGTGGGGTTCGTCGCTGGTCGGCATCGAGGAGAAGCTCCCCATCCCGGCGTTCGTCCCGATGCTGATGTTCGCGGTGGTGTTCGGCCTGTCGATGGACTACGAGGTCTTCCTCATCTCACGCGTCCACGAGGCGTGGGTGAAGACCGCGGACGCGTCGCGCAGCGTGGCCATCGGCATCGGCAGCACGGCCCGGGTGATCACCACCGCGGCCGCGATCATGGTCGTGGTGTTCCTCAGCTTCGTGCTCAGTGACGACCCGACGGTGAAGATGCTGGCCGTCGGCATGGCCGTCGCCGTGTTCATCGACGCCAGCGTGATCCGGATGGTCCTCGTCCCCGCCGTCATGTCGCTGCTCGGCCGCCACGCCTGGTACATCCCGGGGTGGTTGGACCGGATCACGCCGAACATCGACATCGAGGGCTCCGAGCACCTCGCCAGGGCGGCCGCGGCGGAGGAGCCGCCCGACCCCACTGGAGCGCCGACCCCACCGCGGTCGACCAGCGACGAGAACACCGACGTCCGGGAGGGCGCCGAACCGGTCGGTCAGCCCTAGCATCGGTGCACACCGTGCGGGGGGTCGGAGCTGGGAGTGGACGGTGACGGCAAGAGCGCCGCAGACGTTCGTCGGACGTCAGGCCGAGCTCGAGGCGCTGGGTGCTGCCCTCGAGCAGGCGGCCCTCGGGCGGCCCCGGATCGTGGTGGTCGAGGGCGACGCCGGAATCGGGAAGACCGCCCTGCTCCGCCGCTTCGTCGCGTCGCTCGACCCCGATCGGGTCATCTGGGCGAGCGGTGAGGAGAGCGAGCGTGGACTGGAGTTCGGTGTCTGCGCGCAGTTGGCGGCCGCGCTACCGGGCGTCCGGGTCCGCGAGGGTGACGGCTTCCCCGCGGTGGGAACCGCCTTGCTCGCCGGCCTGGGCGCCCGCCAGGACAACGGTCCGGTGGCGGTGGTCGTCGACGACCTGCACTGGGCCGACCACTCCTCGACCCAGGCGCTGCTGTTCTGCCTACGACGGTTGCACCGTGATGCGGTCGTCGCGGCGGTCACGGTCCGTACCGGTCAGGTGGACGCTCTCGGGCCCGGGTGGGCGCACTTGTTCGCCGACGGTGGTCGGGTCGAGCGGCTGCGGCTCAGCGGGCTCCACCTGGCCGAGGTCGGGGAGCTGGCCGCCGCCTCCGGTCTGACCTCCACCCCGGGTGCGACGCAACACCTGCACGAGCACACCGCGGGAAACCCCCTGTACATAAGGGCCTTGCTGTCCGAAGTGGCGCCCGAAGCGCTGGCGGAGCGACTGGGCGTGCTGCCCGCACCGAGAGCGTTCGCCGCGACGGTGCACGCCCGGATGGCGCGCATCGGGGCACCGGCCCGCGAGTTCGTCTCCGCCTTGTCGGTCCTGGGACGTCGAGCCCCGTTGTCCGCGGTGTGCGCGGTAGTGGGCGACAGCGCCGCGACGGCAGCGGACGGGGCCGCCGCGGCGGACGCCGCCGCGGCGGACGCCGCTCTGCGGGCCGGACTGATCGAGGTCGTCGTCGAGGGGCCGGACCCCACCCTCGGTTTCACCCACCCGTTGGTGCAGGCAGCGGTGTACACCGACCTGTCGCTCGCTCGTCGGCGCCGTCTGCACGCGTCGGCCGGAGAGGTCCTCCCGCCTCCGACGTCACTGCGTCACCGGGTGGCCGCGACCGGACCGGACGGCGACGCGGAGCTGGCGCAGGACCTGCGCGACGCAGCCGAACAGGCCCGGCGCGGGGGACGCACGCTGACGGCCGCCGACCTGCTGAACGACGCGGCTGCGGTCGAGCCCGACGTGGAACGTCGGGACTGCAGCCTCTACGCCGGACTCGAGTTGCGCCTGTTCGGTGGCGACCTCGCCGGTCTGGTGCGGGACGTCGCGACGGTGGAGGCGCGTCCGGACACGCCGGACCGCAGGTACACGCAGGCGATCTTCGACCTGGTCGACGGCCGGCTGGAGTCGGTGGTGGCGCGTCTGCGTGCGCTGGTCGCCGAGTCACCACCCCCCGACCACGCGGACCTGTGGGCGCGGGCCGGCGGCGTCCTGGCCCTCGTGGAGATCATGTGTGGGCGCCCGGCCGACGCGGTGCGCTGTGCGCACGCGGCTCTGCGGCTCAGTGCGCCCGACTCGCACGCCGAGGCCATGGCGACGCAGGCTCTGGGACTCGGTCACGCCCACCTGCTCGACTTCGAGAGCAGCGCGGGCGCGCTCGCCACCGCCTCACGACACCGACGCACCCCGTCGGCGTCCGAGGCGGAACTGCTGGCCGCGCGGGGGCTGACCCTCGTGTGGCAGGGACGTGACGACGAGGCGATCGCCGATCTGAGCGTGGTCACGGGCTGGATCCAGGACGGGGTGGCCACGAGTCACACCACCCACGTGTACGCGGCGTTGGCCGAGGCGGAATTCCGCTGCGGCGACTGGAGATCCGCCGTCCAGCACGTCGGGTCGGCGCTGTCGCTGGCCGAGCACCTGGCGCATCCGTGGCACGTGCCGTACGCGCACGGTGTGGCGACCCAGCTGTACTCCACCCAGGGGGACCTGGTCGCGGCGCGCGAGCACGCGCGGGCCGCGACCGCGGCCGTTGCCTCGGCCGGGACGGTGGAAGCGCAGGGATACGCGACGTCGGCGGCCGTCCACATCGCCTGGGCCGAACAACGGTGGGCCGACCTCCTGCACCTCGGCGACGACGATGCCGGGCGCCGGCACCCCAACCTCACGCTCACACGGCTGCGCGCGGCTGAGGCCGCGATCATGCTCGGTCGCACCGATCTGGGGATGCGTCTGCTCGAGAGCACGCCCCCTCACGGTGGGGTCACGGCTGCGGGCGTGTTGCGTGTGCGCTCACTCGCCCAACGGCGTACGGGGGATTCGGAGAAGGCGCAGGTCGCTCTGGCCGAGTGGTGGCAGCGCTCCGGCGATCGAGCCAGCCGGTTCGACGAGGCGTTGCTGGCGGTCGAGTACGGAGCGGTGTCGATCGCCACGGGGGCGTCGACCCAGGCGGTGGCACCACTGCTGCGCGCCCGGAAGATCTTCGACGGTCTCGCCGTGCTGCCGGTGCTGGCGCCGGTGTCGGAGTGCGACCGGTTGCTCCGTGTCGTCGACTCGGTCCCGCCGCCTCCGCGTCCCCCGTCACTCGAGGGCCTCACGGACAAGGAGCAGGTCGTGGCGCGGATGGTCGCGACCGGCATGACCAACCGTGAGGTGGCGGCCGAGCTCTACGTCAGCGACAAAGCGGTGGAGTACCACCTCCACAACATCTTCACCAAGCTGGGCCTGCGGTCCCGTCGTGAGCTCCGGACGCGCGTACCGGGCCACGACGCGGGACAGATCGGAGCGGGGCAGCTCGGAGCGGGGCTGGGCTCGGACGGCGGTGGGCGGGGACGGCTGGACGACGTGCCGAGGTGGTGACGCCGGCCGAGGCCTCAGCGGCGCGAGTCGGCGGCCGGTGAGGCGGTGTCGGCGTTGCGCAAGACGTGGCGCTGGGTGGCGCGCGCCTGCTCGAACCGCTCGCGACCGGCCGGGGTGATGCAGGTGGAGACCGAGCGGCGGTCGTCCGGGCACATCGAGCGGTCGACCAGGCCGTCGCGCTCCAGGCGGGACACCAGACGGGACAGGGCGCTCTGGGTCAGGTGGACGTGGCCCGCGAGCTCGTGCATGCGCAGGGAACCGTCGTCGCCGTGGAGGGCGAGCTGCTGCAGCACCTCGAAGTCACTGCCGGAGATGCCGTGCGCCTGCTCGAGTTCACGGTCGAGGACGCAGCTGATGCGGTGGTAGCGGCCCATGAGCTCGTGCCACTCGCGGGCGAGGTCGTCGTCGCTCCCTCCCATGGCGCCAGGGTAACACGTGCATGTACATCTGATGCGCGTACACATGATGCTTGCACATTAGATGCACATGCATATGATGCTCTGCGTGACATCACTCGACCTCGACACCGATCCCGGGACCGCCCGGGCGCGTCGTACTCCTTCCACCGTCCGCGGTACCGCGTGGACCCCCGCCGTGTGGGGCCTGCTCGTCGTCCTGTGTGGCGCCCTGTTCCTCGACGGCCTCGACATCTCGATGGTGGGCGTGGCCCTGCCCTCGATCGGCGCCGACCTGCACATGAGCTCGTCGGCCCTGCAGTGGATCGTCAGCGGCTACGTGCTGGGCTACGGCGGTCTGCTGCTGCTCGGTGGCCGTGCCGCCGACCTCATCGGCCGGCGCCCGGTGTTCCTCGCCGCCGTCGGCGTCTTCGGCGTCGCCTCCGTGGTCAGCGCGTTCCTCAGCGCGCCCGACGCGATCGTGGCCCTGCGGTTCGTCAAGGGCGCCGCCGCGGCGTTCACCGTCCCCGCCGGGCTCTCGATCATCACCACGACGTTCGCGGAGGGACCCGCGCGCAACCGCGCGTTCAGCATCTACACCGTCTGCGGCGCCAGCGGGTTCAGCTCCGGACTGATCTTCGGCGGCCTGCTCACCGAACTCGGCTGGCGGGCCACCTTCGCGCTCCCCGGCCCGATCGCGCTCGCGCTGTTGGTCGTCGGGTTCCGGGTCATCCCGGTCCACGCCCGGCCGTCGTTCCGCCTCGCGCACTTCGACCTCGCCGGTGCCTTCACCAGCACCGTCGCCCTCCTGTTGCTGGTGTTCGCCGTCGTCGAGGCTCCGCGTGTCGGGTGGGCCGACCCGCAGACCGTGGTGTCGCTGGCGCTGGTCGTCGCGCTCGCCGTGGCTTTCGTCGTCATCGAGCGACGCCACGCGAGTCCGCTGCTGCGACTGGGAATCCTGCGTTCGGCGTCGCTGGTGCACGCGAACCTCGCCGGCGCCGCCATGTTCGGCGCGTACGTCTCGTTCCAGTTCATCGCCACGCTGTACCTGCAGAACTCGCTGGGGTGGTCGCCGCTGTCCATGGCGCTGGCGTTCCTGCCGGCGGGCCTGCTGGTGATCGCGAGCGCGACCCGCATGGACCGGGTGCTCGCCCGTGTCGACTCCGCGCGGCTCATCCTCGGCGGGCTCGGCGCGTTCGTGGTGGGGTACGTGCTGTTCCTGCGGGTCGACCCGTCCATGTCGTACTGGAACTTCCTGCTGCCGACCATGTTGCTGCTCGGCGTCGGGTTCGCGCTCACCTTCCCGGCCGTCAACGCGCAGGCCACGGCCGGGGTGCAGGACAGCGAGCAGGGTCTCGCGTCCGGCTTGGTCAACACGAGCATCCAGATCGGTGGTGCCGTGGTCCTCGCCGCGATCACCGCCGTGCTCGGCACCGGTGACAACTCACGTCCGGGCCAGCTGCTCGACGGCATGACGACGGCCGTCACCGTGGTCGCCGCCGTCGCCGGCGCCGGTCTGCTGTTCACGCTGGTGCGGATCGTGGTCGACCGTCGACGTGCGGCGACCGAGGTCCCCGTTGACCCCACCGGCGACCTGCGGCCGGTCGAGGCGACAGCTGCGGCGGACTGCGTCAGCTGCTGAGGTGGCGGCGCCGCCCACCGGGCGGCGCCGCCCCGCTCGGCTCTTCCGATGCACATCGGTCGAGCTGACGACCGGTTCGTGCGGGGGAGTGGGTGCGCGTCACGCCTCCCGGTGGCCGACCGCTGCACGGGGCGCACGCGCCCGCGCCCGCGCGACCAGTTCGTATGTCGGACCTCAGCGCGACTTCTGAACGGACGGGGTGTCTGCGACGCCCCCACAGGCCCCGGATTTCCTGCGCCCCGCGCTCCATCGGCTGTCGCACGGAGCGGACCGCAGCTGCGAAGGTGTGCGCTGAACGTTCGTCATCTGAGTCGGCTCGGACGCGCGGCCGGGTGCACGTGGGGTCAACTGAACCGGGCGCAGACCCGAGGCGCGTCAACGTGGTGGGGTCCATGCCTTGAGCCGACGAGCCTGAACGTTGCCGGTGACCGGTGTCAACCTGATGCGCCACGAGTCGCCGGGGGTCGTCGAGCCCGGCCAACCACGAGCGACAATCCCTGCCCCGGTGATCAGCGCCCGGTACCGGCCGGCGGGAACGGCGATCTCAGTGACACCCATGGTCGGACTGTCGTACCGCAGACCGTTGTCGTCGACCTCGATGGACGCTTCAAAGGCCTCGTCCCACGCGTCCAAGTCGTCCGGCACCGGAGCCGCCAGCACCTCCACCCGCAGCGGCATCTCGAAATTGTTCTGATGCGGCACGACGACGGTCAGCAGTGAGCGGTCCCGCGCGATCCCGGACTCCAAGGCCCGTTCCAACAGGGCCGCCTCGTCGGTCTCGTCGTCCCACTCACCCGCCCAGATCTGGAACTGGCCGTAGTCGAGCCCCACAACGCCGTCCCATTCGAACTCGATACCCTCGTCACGCCCGGGTGATGCCACCGGCGCGGGCGGTCGCGTCACGACCGTCCGCGCGGTATCGCCTGAACCGGGCTCGTCGATCAGCTCCCACCCCTCAACCAACGCCAGCGGGTTCGCGGGCCAGCAGTGCAGTAGGAACCGCTGCTGCTCGGAGTCGGGGGGAACCGCGGTGTAAAGCCGGAATTGCATGTTCTCCTCCGGCAGGTTCAGACCGAGCGGGCCGGGAGCGCCGTTCCGGTCGACGGTGCAGCTCAGCCGCATCCCGGGGAAGGTTCCGCTGCCGCCGAGCATCTCTCGCCAGCCGACCACGTCCCATCCAGGATCGTCGTCAAACAGCTGCAGGGTGAACACCGACCGGTCACCGGCGACGTGAACCCGGATGAAACCCGGTCCGACGGGCACGTCCCGGTCGCCGTCGCGGTACTCAGCCAACACGAGCCGGGCGCGAGGCGGCCGGGTCCATCCGACAATCGTCACCGTCCCATCAACGGGCACGAGCGAGTCGACCAACATTTCACGAACAATCCCCACGCGCCGAACCTATCGCCCGCCACGACCTGGTGCCGCGGTGGCGAGACCGCGAGAAGTGAACCAGACTCGGCGGGGATCCTCATCTGGGCCGCCGGCCGCCGCGAGAGCGGCCCAGCCGTCGAGTCAGGGTGCAGTTTTTAGTCCGTCCAGCGCAACGATGACAGGCCCGCGGGCGCGCCGTACACGGTCAACCGAAGAGCGGCACGGCCCAGTTGATGATGTAGCCGGGCAGGCGGGATCAACCGGGTTCAACTGGATCAGGACGGCGGGCGATCTCGGGGTCGGGCACGGAGAGAGTCGACTGTCGCTTGGGTGATGACCCTTTCCGTCGACCGGTCCACACCCCACGAAGGGATCGCATCTGCCTCCACCCAGCCTTGGATCACGTCCTCTGGCAGCGACAACTGGTCGGCGGCCTCACGCACCGAGCACGACCTTGGTGCCTCCTCGGTGTCGCGGGCAAAACGCTCCTGCGTCAGCAGCCGCCCGACATCGACCCGGTCACCCACCAGCTCAAGAAGCTCCCGCTCCGTCGCACCAGCCAAGAGTGCGTCTGTGAGCAATCGTCCCAACTCGGCGGCCAGGTCGTCACTTAAGACACGCCCCTCGGCCCGGCGAACCGCAGCGACCAGTTGCCGACCGAGCTCGGGACCCACTCGCACACCGCGACCGTAGGACATCCTTCCGCCCGTCGTCGACACATCCGCTGCGACGTCTCGCTGGAGGACGATCGCTGTCTGCAGGGGAAGCTTCCGCACGCCGTCGGGGGGCCGGCGACCGCGGCCTCGCAGTAGTGGATGCGCAACTGCACGCCGGAAGGGCGAGTCGCGAGCGCGTTCTATCCCTCTGGGCCGCGGTCATAGCCTCGCTTGGTGGAGGAGATCGGACGGCGGAGGCGTCGGCAGCCCGCACCACCGCATGTGGTTCTCGTAGCTCTCGCCGAGCCGGACCATGATCCCGCTCGACCGCAGCTCACTCTGCTCCACGATGAGGTGCGGCCGGAGGTGGTAGTGATCAAACCCGGCGCGGTTACATGGTCCTCGATCTGGACTCGGCGCCCTGACGCGCGCGTCCACTTCGACTTGCCGCTCAGCTCCGACGGCGGCACCGACCTGCAGTGGACCTTGCTCATGGAGGCCCCGCCGCGAGACGCGGCGCTCACGGCCACATGTGCAAGCGGCTCAACCGGTTGATCAACGCCGAGCTCCGCTACAGCTTCGGGCAGTGGCCACCCGGGTGCGTCCCACACGCGGATCCGATTTGCGCAAGGCTCCGCTGCTGTTGCGGACGACCACCTGTTCCGCACACGCTCGGGCGGCTCGGCGCGGCCGGACAGGCAGCGGAAGACCCGCTGGCGCGTCAGGCCCAGCGGGTCGGGCTGCTGATGACGGTGGCGCTGGGGCTGGGGCTGTCCGCACGCATGCGTGCGTCAATTAAGGACCGGTCAGGAACTACGGCCTTACGCGTCGCTTTCCCTTTCCAAACATCACGCAGAAGAGGTTCAAGGCTTGGACGCCGTTGTCATTTTATGAATGGCCCGATAGGGCACGCCTGATTGACAACGTCTCGAGGCAGAGCGGAATCTTCAGTTACCAAGTATTCACGCCCCTAAATAGGTGGGTAGCATGCCTGTCTCCAGGACCAAGTTGCGCTTCATCGGGTCGATTGACGGCGTCGGTCGTAGCCAGGCAGCGCGCCTCACCGCGTTCGGACTTGGCAGCGTCGAAGAGGTCGTAGCCGCCGGCACGGATGCCCCCTCACGCATCAGCTCTGCCGTCCCAGCATTGGCAGCCGAGTCTTCGAGCATCCTCTCGCAGTGCTGGTTCGTGATGCTAGGCGACCTCGGCGAGAAGGGCGCGGCGGCGCTTGTCGCGGCCGGCTTCGCAGATTACGCAGATCTCGTGGCCGCTCCAGCCGGCACCGTCGTCGCCGCTCTCGCCGCGCTTAGGCCAGCGCCAACCCGTCGCGCGTGCGAAGAGCTGCAGAGATTGGCCGCGAGAGCAATGACCATGTTTGAAGTCCTGCTCCTGCCCCAGGGCGCAGACGGACCCGAGACCGGCGTGCAACTGTTCGTCGCGGGCCCGGCCGGCTCGGGCGCGACGACGAGTTGGACCATTGGTGCGGATCGATCAGGGAGGTTGCTCGGACCGAGTCTGTCACGGGGAAACGTTGCACTGTTCGCCCTCCGCGTGGGTTCCGGCTGGTGCACTCTCACCGTGATGGCCGGCACGACCAACCCCGTGCAGGTGCAGACGTTGATGATCAACGATCGGGCCGTCGTGGCCAAGCTGGATGACGTGAAAAGGGCCGCGGGAGCTGTCGTTGCTCCGGCGCGGAACGTCGTGCGAGTTGGTGTTGCGAGTGTACGAGGCCTGAGTGTCGGCTCCCTGTTGCTAATCGAGCAAATGGGAGCAGACAGAAGCGTCCTAATTTCAGCGGTGCACAGCCGCGCCGGTGACCTGGTCGTCGACTCCGTTGTGGAGTCTCCCGCGCGGCTCATCCCGAGCGGGTCGAAGGTGGGCGACGTCCTCGCGGTAACCCCCGACTTCAAGCTCCAGGCTGCGGACGCCGAGGTGGTTCTCGCTGTACGGCGGTACCGCGAACGAGCAGGAGCCCAGAAGAGGAGCGGAAAGTGACCGACACCTACGTTGATGCACTGCCGGCCCGTGACTACCAGGAGTTCGAGGCCGAGGCGGGCGCCTGCGAGGAGTGTCAAGGTTTCGACGGCGGGTGGCGGTGGACCAGCGTCCCATTTCCGGTCCACTACAACTGTGGTTGCAACCTGAGTACCGCCCAGGTTGATGTCACCGACGACGGGGGCGGTACCGACACCGTCGGTGACACCGAGGAACTGCAGTGGGTCGCTACCGTGCCACGAGGGGGGAGCGCAAGCAGGGCGCAAACTTGGTCGACTGGCCGATCCTGGGTCGTCTACCCGAAAATCTCCGGGACCAAAGAGGTCGGCGGAATCAAGGTAGGCGGCGAGATCGGCGGTTCGTACGGCGGCCAGGACGGTAGCTCGCACACGGACACCACTACTTTCACCTACCAAAACGACATCGGTGGCGCCGATGGTCAACAGGTGTACGCGCGTTACAAGGTCCGGACCCAGCAGGATTACGAGAAGTACACCTACCACTGGGGTGACGTCACCAACGATTCCGGGGACGAGACACTGAAGCTCCGCAAAGGCGCGCCCTACACCGAACGCAAATTCGCGGGCTACGTGAACCAGCCCATCGCGGCGTGACCAGACGTCGACAACGGGGGCCGACCGATCACCAGGTCATCTGGTGGAACGTCCAGCGGTTGCTGCGACCGAACCGGTCGAACTTGTCGAACACGTTGCAGGCGACGAGTGACGATGGCTGGACGCGGACCACGTTCGCCGAGAAGCTCGCGCGGACCGCGGCGACGCTGCGCGCGGTCGCGGGCTCCGGTCGCCCAGCAATCATCGGCCTGGCCGAGGTGGCCGACGACGACCTAGCCGAACGAATAAACCGCGTCGCGGACCTGGGAATGCAGGTTGTGCGGAGCGACGCCGAAGGATTCGAGGGGGCCGACGTAGTGCTGCTCGTCGACCCGGAGGTGTTCCCACAGGTGCGCGGCGCCACGGCCTACAACATCAGCAACAGGTTCACGACTCGAGACATCTACCACGTTCAGTTGGGCACGCGTTCCGGCTTCCCACTCGACGTCATTGCCTGCCACTGGCCATCGCGGATGATGTCGAACTCTGAGGCGCTTCGGATCGCAGCCGGTGATTGGTGCCGGCGCCTCGTCGACGGGCTGCCTCGTGTGGAGTACAGCCGACTCCGCGATGTCGACGGCGTGCGGCGGCTGCCCGATGCGCAGCAGCTCGAGGCCCGCGCCGCCACACCGGTACTGCTCATGGGCGACTTCAACGACTCGCCTTACGACACGAGCATCGCCCAGGTGGTCAACGGCGTGCGCGACCCCCGCCGTGCCACCGCGGCGCTGGATGCCCTGGCGTCGTTGACAGAGGGTTCAGTAGACCAGTACCTGTCGAAGCAGTTCCCGTTGGTGAACCCGTGCTGGCCACTGCTCGCCGGCGAACCTCCCGGCAGCGTGTACTGGAACGCCGACTGGTATCTGCTCGATCAGGTGTTGTACTCACCGGGGATGGTCGCCGGCGCCGGAGTCAGGTTCGTTCCCGGTTCGGTGCGCCTCGTGGCGCCGCGGACTGTTTCAGTCGGAGCGCACGACGTACGCTGGTGCTCCGAGCGCGGAGTTCCGCGTCCATACGACCCGCGGTCACGTCTCGGAATCTCTGACCACCTGCCGGTGACATGCACGATCTCAGTGCCGGACTGAGCTAGCTCAGCTTGATCCGCTTCGGGGGTACATGGGTGCCGACAAGGCGCCGTTGTCGACCCGCGTGGCCACAGCCGCGACGCTAGGCCCAGCCCACAAACAGGTGTCGAAGTCCGTGTCGGTAAGCCCGACGCGCCTGTACACCGACGAGCGTCCGTCCGACTCCAAGACTCGAGGTCACCGGCCAGCCCAACTAACCAGATCAGCTGCTCAACCGAGTCTTCACCGCTGCTGCAGACGACCAGTTGTTCCGCACACTCTCGTGCGGCTCGACACAGCCGGACGCGCAGCGAAGGTTCTGTTCCACGCGGCGTCGGAGGCGCTGACAATGTCCATCTGTCAGCAGCGGATCCGCCTGTGCGGCTTCGTCTCGTTCATGCAAATCCCGCCGTTGACTATGTTCCGGGCGTTTCAGGGTGAGACCGTATCCGGGTGTTCGAGTGGCATGGCTGGGCGACCATCCGAGCGGGCGCCGCGAGTGACGACGACGACGCGGTCGACGCCGCGCAGCGACGCGCGGAGGCTGAGGTACGAGCGATGGTCGAGACCTTCGCCGGCGACCGCAATGAGGTCTTCGACCTCCGGAACGCGAACGGTGAGCTGCATCTCTGGCTTGCCGGTAACCACAATCATCGTCACGAGCCCGCCATCAACTTCTTCCGCGCCGTCGCCGTCGCCGTCGCCGTCGCCGTCGCCGCGCCCGGCTCGTACGGCGTCTTACATGCATTGGACCACAACTTCATCACGCAGCCCTGGCAGCGTTGGGTCATGCTGCGGGGTCGCGTCACCCGCGAGGTCGAGTCGGCTCTGACCCCGCATCTTGGGCGAGTCGAAGACGTCGACCTGCGTTGACCATGCCAAGACTCAGCGTCGACGTTGACCCGAATGATCCTGCGGGGGAGGACGGGGCCGTCAGCTTTGAGACGCTGCAACAGGTCGACTCCGGCAGGGGGCGTGAACGTCGAAGTGACCGTCGCTCTTGCCCGTCCTGATCGGGAGAGGTCGCGGCTCAGGTAGTGATCGCCCCGTCCGCCCAGCCCAGCAGGAAGGCGTTGAGGTCGTCTGCGAGCTGCCGGGTCTCCATCTCGATCGGGTACCAGCAGTGCACCGGCGAGCTCGGCGCGCTGCGCACGCAGAACACGGCGCCGGCGCCGTCTCCTCCGATGCCGACGAACGACCGATCGAAAGGCGTTGTGTCGCGGAGCCGACGGTCCTCCGCCACCAGGTCCGCCACCGGCCAGATCCACGGGTAGCCGAGGGAGTCGTACAGACCATCGCTGAACTCATACAGCTCACGGACCGACTGCGACAGTTTTACACCTAGGGTGTTCTCGACCTCAGCGAGGTCGTGAGGTGCGACGCCGGCGCGCGTGCCGTAGGACCTGAGGAGCAAGTTGGCCCGGATAAGCGGCACGCGACCAGGTTGTCACATCGACCGTGTCCACCCGCCGGGCGATACCTTCCGCACGCGGCCGGGACTTAGGCGGCGTCGGGATCCGCTGCACGACTAGGTGACATCTGAGGTCGCGTGTGGCTGTCCGTCGCAGTAGCCGAACCCATCCAGCCGCCGCCGGGAGTACCGACGGCGGTGACATCGCTTTACCGGATCGTCGTTGTGACGGGTGGCAGCGGCTGGCGGTCGGTGTGGTGCGTCAGTGCGGGTGGGCTCAGGCGTACTCATCGGCGGAGATCCAGGCGCCCACGGAGCCGAGCAGCTGAATCTGTTCGGGTTTGAGCACCCAGCCAAGAGGCTGATGCTGACCGGACAGCTTCACTAGGTGGCGTCCATCCTCGGTCTTGATCTCGGGAAGCAGCTCGTCTTCGCCACCTTCATCATCAAAGGAGCGGACCATCTGCAGACCTACGGAGACATCGGACTCGTCAACGAGGGCGCGGAGCTTGGCAACCACAGGCGTGATGCGGTCTAGCAGCGCTTCCACCTGATCATCAATCGCCATGCCAGCGTCTCGGCACTCAATCTGCCAACTGTGTTCGAGAGGTCGCGGTGGTTGAGCTGTTCGGCTGCCCCGCATCTTGACGGCGTCTGGGGCAACTCCCAAGGCGTCCGTGATCTGTTCTGCATCGATGGTCTGGCTGTAGATGCACAGGTACACGTACTGACTGATCTTCATCGCGCGGCACGCTACCGGCGCCGCGCCCCAACTCGCTCGTCGACTGGGCGAGAGGCGCCAGTGACGGACCTTTCGGACGTAGCGAGAGTGCTCCAGGTGGTGAACTTTCGCAGATCGGGATCCGTTCCGCACGCCACCGACGGTCATGGCTGCCTCAACCTCGCAGCGGCGGATCCCTTGCCACACGACGGGGGTGGGGCTGCCCGTGGTCGCAGTGGACGCCCCGCAGGGCGACCGTCGGCCCTGTCGGCGTCGCCGACCTCGTGCTTGTCCGACCGGGCCATCGGAAAGTTCCGCCAATGCGGCGAGCTGAGATTGGCTGGGCGACTTGGGGACAGCCCGCTACAGGTAGCTGACGCCGACAAGAACCGCCCCGACCGCGAAGTAGACGCCAAGGAGGCCAAGTCGGGCGCCACGCAGCCGAACCATGGACGGTCGGCGCTTCTCGTCGTCGGGCAGCGGCATGTACTTCAACAGCAAGAGCAGCGCAGAGGAGAAGATCAGGGCCATGCCGATGTTCTGAAAAGCGCCTCGCCAAGACACGGATCGAAGCCTACGGGTACCTGGTGGCCCGCGGGCTGGCCGTCGTTACGGTTCACAATCCCTCCATGCGCATCGGCGGCGCGTTGCACTTACCGCGTTCTCCACCTCGACGCAGCCGAGCAGTCGCCTGCTGCCCCTCTGGTCAGCGTGTACGTCGTCGCGACGCAGCGGCGGAATTCAGCGGCCGGGATTTGAGCCCGACGTGTCAATTGCCAAGGCGCCGGTGTGTGCGTCGATGAGTACGAGGTTGTCGCAGTGGGTGACGGCGGGTGGCGTGGGTGGAGCTCCGGAGACCTGGAGCCCGGGGCCGCCGACGTCGAAACAATCGGAGCGCCAGATGATCGCCCAGACGAGGCGGTTGTCGTTCTCCTTGGCCCAGGTGCCGTCGGGGTTGATCTTGGCGGGTGTGTCCGACGTCGCCGACGCCAAGGCGATCGAGAGCGGTTCGGGTAGCGGGTCGCAGCCCACACCTTGGGTGCGGCAGGCCTCAAGAGCTTGTGCGGCCGTCAAGTCGCCTCGTTGGTCTGGTCCGGGAACGCGGAGGTCGACACTGAAGACGATGACGTCGCGGGTCAGGACGTTGTCCGCGTCGACAGGGAACTCGATGACGTCAGCTGTTGCATCGGTTGTCACCCCTTTGGCCGGCTTCTGTTGCTGTCGAACGGCCAGCAGGACACCCCCGACCACGACGATCAGCACTGCTGCGACGACGGTGGCCAGCACCGGTCCAGCGATCGTGCGGCGGCGCCTCGCAGGTATGACCGTGGTGATCTCCTCGGCCGCTCCCGGCGCCCGGCCGGTGATCCGCTCAGCCGTCTCGCCGTGGTCTTGGACGGGTGGTTCGACAGCTGTCATCGGGTCGGCCTGCGCGAGCAGGGTGAGGGCTTGTCTGCGGTTCACGGGACCCTCCTGAGTGGCTCGGGGGACGGCACCTCGGGTGCTGGTGTGTTCAACAGATCTGCGAGGCGGCGGCTCGCACGGTGGATGCGGACCCGGGCCGCGGTAGGTGAGCAACCGACCACGGTGGCGATCTCGCGGGGCCGCAGTTGCTCCCACACGAGCAGGCGTAGCAGTTCTTGGTCACCGTCGATGAGTTGGGCCATTGCCACGGACACAGCGGTGGCGGTGTCCATGTCGTCGGCTATCCGCTCGATCGGGTCGACGGCGGGTGGCGGCTGCAGCGCGTCGAGGCGCGAGGCCAACCGGTCTCGCCGTCCACTCGACCGGTATTCGTGCAGCACCTCGTTGTGGGCCGCGCGTAGCAGCCACGGCAGGTCGATCCGGTTGAGGTCGTCGCGGTGGCGCCATGCCGCAGCGAACACCTCGGTGGTCACGTCGTCGCAGTCGTGGCCCGGGCCGACGCGTCGTCGGGCGTAGGCCCACACCGCGGCGTGGTGGGCGCGGTAGAGCGCCTCGAACGACGCCCTGGCATCCACGTCACTTCGGCCCACGAGTGGATACTCCCTGCACCGAGCGTTTCGTTACAACGCCACCGCGCCGGCCGGGCCAGCGACCACCCGGCCCCCAGGTCGGACCCGCGCAGTCCGGACCGAGGCCACCGAGTAACTGGTGCCGCGGGTTGCAGGCGTCGCCGGCTGCAGCAGGAATGGGTCCTTTCCGCTCACCGTCGGGGTCACTGACTGCGTGACTGTCGCGGCAGCCGATCCTCGCGGGAACGGGTGCACGGGGACGCGCCGTCCGCCGGCGGGCGTCGTGCCCTCACGCACGGGCGCACCCTCCGCCCGGCAAGTCGCAGCAGTGCGGACGACCTGATCGCCCCGGATCAGGAGCCGGGCCAAGCTACGCCCGGAGTAGCAGTCGATGCCGCCACGCCTAAGCTCGAGACGACTCCAGCGACGTCGTCCAAGAACACCACGAAGTCGAACTCAACAGAATGGATCCGGGCCAAACGAACCTCCACGCACCCCGATGCTTTCAGCCGAGCAATCGCCGTCTCGGACCCAATCATCGGGATGCCCCGGTCGTGCAGATGCCTCATCCGACGGCCGTAGATCGTGACCAGCTCTGCAACGGCCACTCGCTCCGTGCTCGTACTACGTACCGCGCCGGCCTCCAGCGCGCGTCGGCACGCTTGGTCAGCCCCCCCGGGTCCGACAAGGCCCTTGATCAGCTCGGCCCGCCCACCGCCATCGTCGGGCAAATCCGCGAGCGTCTCGGGTGTCAGTCCGTCGGCCGTGGTTCGGACAGCTGCGCCTGAGGGATCTTCTAGGCCAACAATTCGCGGGCGAAGCCAGTCCCAGTCGTTCTCGTCGTGGAGCGTGAACACGTTGCGCGCGCCAGGCGACACGGTGACGACGTGGACGACGTAGAAGCCGTCCTGGGCACCCACTTCGATGTCGTCCAGTCCGGTTGTCTCACGAACCTGGTCAGCGAGCTGCGATGCCTCCTCCCGACTCATGCCGGCGTCTCTGATCTCCACGGGCTCGATTCTGCCCGAGACACTGCTGGGCTTTAGTGCCTCCAACGCAGGCGTCTCACAGGGAATCCCTTCCGCGCACCGTTCAGCGTGCCGACGCCTCTGGTCTTGCAGCAGGGGATCGACGTCTGCGACACAAGGCCCTCTCTGGACGTGCCGGTCTGCAGCTCCGCACCCACCCAGCTGACCTCGAAGCCCTGGACAGCGATCCCACCGGACCCCGACACTCCATCCGTGATCGCCGTGGCTGAGCGGGAGCGGGGCCGTCGATGATCCGCAGGCTGTTCCCGGCCCTCGCGAGTTGTCCCGTCGTCAGATCTCCAGGTCTGGCCGTCGGTGCTGTGATGTGTCTGCTCGTGTGCGGTTGCGCGGGCGCGTCGGTCAGGCACACCGCTGCTGCACCGCTGTCCACCGCGTCCACGCAGCCGGTGCCGGCGTCGGAGACACGCCAGACACCAACTGACCTGGTGGCGGCAAGACTGCTGGCGATTGCAGACAGCAGGGCGACCACGTACCAGGGGACCGCCGCCCACGTCGCGGCTGTCCTCACGACGCGGACCGTCGCTGACGCCGTGCTGGATTCCGGGACCTCGGCGCCGGTCGACACCGCCCGCGTCTGGCTGGTGGACATCTCCGGCCCCACCCGATACGTCTGTGACACCTGCTTCTCGGTGACGGCCGCCCCTACCGGTAGCCACGCTCAACTGATCATCGACGCCACCACGTACGGTCCGGTCGGCACGGCCATCGACGATGAGCCGCCAGACCTCGCCCGAGCCGGTCGAGTACTGACGTTGCGCTAGCCGACCGTGCGTGTGTCGTGGACCAGCCAGACCGCGGTCGCCCGGTGTCACGATGCGATCCCCTCAACCGAGGAACCGTTCCGAACGCCTTCGAGGACGCCGACAGACCCGACCTCGCAGCAGCGGATCTCTCGGTGGGCTGCCGACGCAGGATGGTCCTGTGTGGTGTCGCCCTCGGCGACGGCGTCAGATGGTCAGTTCGTACACGGCCCAGAGCAGCGCGGCCGATACCTGGGTGTCGAGGTCCGCTTCTGAGGCGCGCAGTGTCGAGGTGCTGCCGCGCCTTCCTCCGCGGTCGTCGACGCTGCTGGTGGTCAGCTCCCCGGCGCGGCCGCGGCGTCGAATGCTCAAGTTCGCTGTGATCGCCCCCCTGGACAGCTCGAGGACGGCGGTGCCGCTGTCGTGCAGGCGGGTCTGAGCGTGGGTGAGTACTTCAGCGAGCCAGGCCGGCGAGGTCAGTGCGGGTGATGATGCGGCGGGATCGACCTGTGCGGCCTCGAGGTCGGGGTGGGCGAGGAGGCTGGTGACGAGTGAGGCGCTGCCGCCGATGTAGGTGCAGTCGGCGTCGATCTCCGTCGCGACGCACCAGCTGCGGTCCGTCGGCCACCACAGGTTCGGTGGCCGCGACAGCCACGGCGGATCGCCTGCGATCCGCGACGTGCCGGTCAGCGTCCCGTGGCGCAGCGCGTAGGCACGGGCCGGGTGGTGCAGCCGAGGGACGTCGGAAGTCACCGCGAGGTCGCCCCACCCTTCCCGCCAGCCGGCCCACACGTCGCCGGGGTCGGACGTGTGGTCCGTCAGTGCCTGCACCAACGCGGCTGACGTCGCGGAGGGATACGCGCCGATGTCGGGGCCGTTCCCATCCCACGGCAAGCAGGCTTCAGGCCTGCGCTCGGGCAGTGCCAGCTCCAACCATGTCGAAGCCGCCGTCAGTGTGGTGCCGGCCCACGCCGCCACGACCGACCACGGTGAACCGGCGTCCTGCGGCCTGTCACTGCCGGCAGGGTGGAACAGCCGCGCGTACCGCTCGAATCCGCTTGGTACGACCGATGCACCTCCGCTACCGAACGCGGCCAGTCGCGGCGCGATCCACCCACCCGGATCGACCCGGGACGACCACTCCACCCGGTCAGTGTCGCGCCGGGCGCAACTCCGACTGTCAGGGCGGCGCTTCGCCACCGGGACACTGCGGCAGCCGACCCCTTTCGCACGGCGTCGAGAGCGCCGCCAGCGGCTGGCCTTTCAGCTGGGTGTCCGTGCACGAGACGTGCGGTCAGCGGGCCTTCCAGACGAGGCGGCCCGTGGATGTGCGGAGGGTCAGGTTGGGCTGGTCGGTGACCGCAAGTGCCACGGCTCCGGCGCCGACGGTGTTGGTGACCCACAGGGCTTTGCCGCCGCGGTCGCGCAGGACGACGTTGCCGTCGGTCTGCACACTCAGCTTGGCGCCGGGGTGTCCGCCGGTCCGGCTGTTCCACACCGCGGGCGGCGTGATCCCCGTTGCGGGAACCGAGTCGTACGGGCCGCGCAGCACGAGGTTCCCATCGGACTGCAGGGTGAGGGCGTAACGACCCTGGGCGCTCACCAGCGACTGCCCAGTCGAGAGTGTGGATGCGGAGCGCGCGGTGGCCGGCCAGATCTGCAGCGGCACCGCGACGGTGACACCGTTGGCGGCGCTGGTCGCCGTCAACCGCGCGGGCCCGGGCGCCACGGGCGATGCGGTGAACAGGGCGTCGGCGGTCTGAGGGTCGCGCTCAGGCGTGGTGAACACGCGGCCGGTGGCATCGGTGAGAGCAACGGTGACCCGGTCGTCGCCCGGGAAGTCGGCCAGCAACGCCTGCAGCCGCACGGCGCTGCCCTGCGGTCCACCACGAACCCGGAGGGTCGGCGTGACGATGGTGTAGTCGAAGCCCGCTGTCCGTGTCGGCGTGCTGTGTTGCGTGAGCTGGTACCGGTGCTGGCCCGGCAGGAGCAGGGCCGGCACGGACAGGTACGCGGTGAGCGGGTTGAGGTTGGAGACGGGCCGGAAGTCCTGCAGTACACCGTCGATCGTGACGTCGATGGGGTCCGATGTACGGCGGCCGAACCCGGTCACGACCAGCTCCAGTTGATCTCCCCCTACCCCGAACGGGCTCGTGAAGAGCTCTGCCGTGGGCGCGGTGACCTCTCCCGCCCATTGCAGGACTCGTCCCGAGGTCTCGCCGGTGATGGCGCCGCGGAACGGACCCACCGGCGCGGTGGCCGGAGTCGAGATGGGCTGACCGCCGGCCGAGGACCAACCGCCGGTGCTGTTCGCCTTGAGGTGACCCAGCAGTTTGTCACCAGCGGGCCGGTGCCATGTCACCGCGAGTCGCTCTCCCGAACGAACCCGGTCACGTCGACCTCGATGGTGCAGTCCGGCCCTTCACCGAAGATGACGACGTGCCCGGTCGGGACGTCGACCGTGCTCGCGGCGGCGGTTGCCGAGGGCAGCAACGAGCCGACCAACGCGACTGCCGCCACCGCCACGTGTGCCATCGGGCGACCGTGGTTCATCCGAATCATGCGCACACCCGTTCACGTGACCACGCCTCGAGGTACTCGACGGGCGGAGCATGACACGCCTTCGATGGAGGCGCTTGCCGTGTCCGCTCCGCCCGGCGTCGCCACACTGACCGACCGACCAGTGGCGCCTGCCTGGACGATGCGCTCGGCAGGCGTAGGTCGCACCGCAGCGACGGGCCTGCAGCGGGCTGTTACGTTCCGCGCGTGCGAACCGTGCGCGAGGTGAGCGACGAGTCGCTGGTGCCCGTGGATGGGACGGTGTCCGTCGTCGGGTGGACGCGGCCGCCACGAGCGCGGCATGTCCTGGCTGAGTACAACTCCGAATCCGCGTGCGACCCCGGGCGCTCGGTGCGCGTCGGACCGGGCTTCGTCAGAGTGCCCGTCTCCCGTGACAGGCCGCTGTTCACCCTGCAACTGCTGGACGGTGAGCCGTCGTGGGAACTTCCCGGATGGCAGTCGACGGTCAGCGGAGCCGAGATCTTCCCCGGCATGCGGGTGAGCTGCACTGTCGACCGGAGCGGCGCCCCTGGCGAGGTCGGCCTGAACCTGCCCGGGGAGCCTGAACCTGCCCGGGGAGAACAGGTTCTTCTGGCTCTACGTCGCTGATCCTCCCGTGGGGGAGCAGCAGCGGTTCCTGATGCAGTTCTGGCCGGCGAACCCGTTGGCGCTGGCCGAGGGGTGGGACCGACGCGACGAGCCCGGTTCCGGCGTTGAGCAGGCTGGGGCCCCGATGCGATCGCCGGAGAAGGCGTCGTCGGCCGGACGTGACGGTGGTGTCGAGTTCGAGTGGGACGGCGTTGTGGGGCTCGACTACGGCCAATTCCAGATCTGGGCGGGCGAATGGGATGACGAGGTCGACGAGGCGGCTCTGCTGGACCGGGCCATGGAGTCCGGGATCGCCCAGGACGGATCGCTGGTGACCGTCGTCGTGCCGCATCAGAACAACGTCGAGATGACGCTGCGAGTCGAGGTGGTGTCGGCTCCGATGCCTGACGACCTGGACGCGTGGGACGAGGCCTTCGAGGCCTCGATCGACGTCGACGACAACGGGCTTCGGTACGACAGTCCCACCATGGGTGTCACCGAGATCGGTGTTCCCGCCGGCCAGTACCGCGTCCTGATCACCGGTAGGGGAATCGTCAGTCGCGGCTGGCCAGGTTCGACGACCCCGGGCGACGCGTGGCGTATCAGGCTCACGCCGCGCACCGGCAGGGTCGAGGCCCGCCGGCTCAAGGCGTGGTCACCGCCGTGCCCTGACGCACGGACCACTTCCGTGCACGGATCGGCCACCACGATGGCTGGACGGCGCGTGGCCTACCGCCGGTCGAACTCGATGCAGAGGGCATCGCACTCGATCTCGGCGGCAGCCATCGCGCAGATCAGGGCATCCGCTGACACCTGCGTCCGGCCGCGCCACGGGTCGGCGAGGCGGAAGTCGCCGGACGTGGTGTTCCCGATGATCACGACGCTGTGGGTTCCGATGGTTCCGTGGACATCGTCGGCGACCTCGCGACCGGGCAGCGCCTCGGACATCCGCCCGTGGCCGTACAGCGGAGCCGTGCACACGCTCACGCCGAGGGGACCGCGACGCAGCTTCTCGTACAGGCTTCCCGCGCTCACGTGCGGAGCGATCGACAGCTCGCCGCCGGCATCCAGGTACTGCACGTACGCGTCGACGTAGGCACGCGACAGTGCCGGGCCGAGTGAGGGCACGTCACGGGTGTCTCGCACCGCGGTGAGGCGGGAGATCAACGATGCACGGTCGAGCGAGGCCCACGAGAGGTCGACGATCAGGAAGTCGAAAGTCGTGAGGTGAGCTCGGAACCCCTGTCCGACGGCCCAGGTCGCGAGTTGGGTCGCGAGGCTGCCGGGCAGTTCCACGCCGTCCACCACGGCCCGCGGAGCCGACCGGGAGATGTCCTCGGGAGTGAGGACTGATCCGTGGTACGACAGCTGCATGGCCAGTGCGGTGTACCCGCAGTTGACTTTCGCTGTCTGGAAGTACTGGCTGACGTCGTGCTCCACGGCTTCCATGACTCGCTTCTCCGACCGCACCTCAGCGCGGATCCGACGGTGGTGGACTCGTGCCATCAGTAGACCTCACAACCCGATCATCATCATCAGCTGCGCCTGTTGTCGGAGGGCTTCGGCGTGGTGTGGCGGTCGCACGGTGGCGTGGGGGGCTGCAACGCGCGAGCCGACCTCGGGGGCGTCCGTCGGCGTCTGGCAGGGTCGGCTCCGTGACCACTCTCGCGGACCGCACCATCGAGGCGATGCGCGTGGAGCACGATGCCCTGGTCGAGGTGGTGGGTCGCCTCGACGACGACCAGCTGACCGAGCCCTCGGGCGCGTCGCGGTGGTCGGTCGCCGACGTGCTGTCGCACCTGGGCAGCGGCGCGCAGATCACGCTTGCAGGCATGGAGGCGACCCTCCGGGGTGGCGCAGCGCCGGACGGGTTCAACCAGTCGGTGTGGGACCGCTGGAACGCGATGTCGCCGCGTGACCAGGCAGATGGCTTCGTCGCCGCGGATGCCGCACTCGTTTCTCGCTTCGAGGCCCTGGACGCCGATCAGCGAGACAACGTGAGGCTGCCGTTCCGGCGCCTGCCGGAGCCGATCACGATGACGACGTTCGCCGGGATGCGCCTCGACGAGCTGACGCTGCACGCCTGGGACGTCCGCGTGGCCCTCGACCCGCACGCGACGGTCGCGCCCGACTCGGCGACCGTGGTGCTGGAGCACCTCAGCGGCGGGATGGCTTTCCTGCTGGGGTTGCTGGGCACGGCCGAGGCGCTCGCCGAGCCGGTGTCGCTGGAGGTGGCCGGGACCGGTCTCACCCTCGTGGCGACCGACACCGTGGCCCTGGTTGCCGCGCCCACGGCCACCACTGCGACGTTCACCGGTGGGCCGGACGCCGCGTTACGGCTGCTCACCGGCCGCTTGGATCCCACGCACACCCCGAGCACTGTCACTGTCACCGGTAACACCACGCTCGAGGCGGTGCGCACGGTCTTCCCGGGGTTCTGAGCGGCGACCTGGACGCCGCCCTGACCGACCTCGCCGATCTGCTCCGGTCACCACCTCCGGTCCATCGACCGTGACCGTCTCGCGTCGTCCCCCGGAACTCTCCCGGACCTCCAGGCGGAAGCCGGTGACGACCTCGCGGGCGGGGCCTGCGGGATCGCGGAGCCGCTCGGCCAGGAGGTCGAGGCAGCCGGCGGCGATCTGCTCCTTGTCCGGGGCGACGGTCGTCAGCGTCGGCACGCTGAACCGGCCGTCCTCGATGTCGTCGAACCCGACCACCGCGACGTCGTCCGGCACCCGCAACCCGTGGTCGGCCAGCACTCGGACAGCGCCGAGCGCGAGTTCGTCGGTGAAACAGAACACCGCGTCGGGCACGACCGACCCCGCGAGGAGCGAGCGCATGGCCACCACGCCGTCCGCACGGTGCAGCGACTCCACCGCGACCTCGAGCCGCGGGTCGGCGGTGCGACCGGCGTCGCGCAGGGCCGCGTGGTAGCCCTCCAGTCGCTGCCGGCCGGTGTCGTTCGTGCGGTGCGGCTGCACCCCGACCGCTGCGACCCGGTGCCGGCCGAGCGCCAGCAGGTGCGCCGTCGCCTCCCGTGCCGCCGCGACGTTGTCGAAGCCGACGTGGTCGACCGTCGACCCACCGCCGCGCTCGCCCAGCAGGACCAGCGGCAGGGCACCGGTCCGGCGCGCGATCTCGTCGACGTCGAGCGACCAGGGGGACAGGATCATGCCGTCCACGGCGAAGCCCGACGACCCCCCGAGCAGGCGCCGTTCCCGCTCCGGGTCGCCCTCCGTCTGATCGATGAGCACCGTCAGACCGCGGGCTTCGGCGAGGCGCACGACGACGGAGGCCAGCTGCCCGAAGTACGGCGAGTGCACCTCCGGAACCACCAGGCCGACCGCGCCGGTACGACCGCGCCGCAACTGCCGGGCGGCCAGGTTGGGGCGGTACCCGAGTTCGTCGAGCACGGCCTGCACCGACGCGCGGGTCGCGGGCGCCACGTGGGGCGCGCCGCTCACCACGTTCGACACGGTCCGCACCGACACACCCGCCCGAGCGGCGACGGCACGCAGGCTGACGGTCACGGGGCCCGATCCTTCCAGTCCGGGGCGGGAAGAGCCCTGTTGCCACGTTGCATGCAACGTGGCAATACTGAGCCCGTGACCTCCACCGAAGCGCACACCAGCCCTGCCGTCACTCCCGTCGGCGACGACATCGACCGCGACGAGATCCGTCGCGCGATCCACACCGACGGCATCATCGGCCGCACGGGCGCGTTCGAGCGCGGGTGGGTCGACAACCTGGCCGAGGACGTCGACGCCGCGTTCGCCGAGGCGATGGCACGCCCCGGCGGGGCGGTGGGTCGTGGCCCGAACCGGTACTACGTCGAGATCCACCCGCAGGCCCTGCGCGGCTTCGTCGACATCGTCACCCACCCGTGGGTCGTCGCCGCGACCGAGGCGGTGCTCGGCCCGGAGTGGACCGTCACCGAGGTCGGCTTCGACGTCCCAGGTCCCGGCGCGATGAACCAGCCCTGGCACCGCGACTTCGCGATGCCCGACGAGGCGCACCGCGAGCGGCGGCTCACGTCGCTGCACTTCAACATCACGGCGGTCGACACCGAGGACGACATGGGTCCGTTCGAGATCGCGCCCGGGACGCAGTGGGACGACGGCGAGACCTTCGAGCACGGCATGTTCCCGCCGGCGTCGCTGTACCCCCGCTACGAGGAACGCGCGGTCCGGCGGTACCCGCAGCGCGGCGACATCTCCGCCCGCACCGCCCTCACGCTGCACCGCGGAACCCGGCACGTGTCACCGAAGCGGCGTCCCGTGCTCGTGGTGGGGATGGACGGCCCGGACGGCACCAACTTCGAGCGCCACGACATGGCCGTCACCCGCGACTGGTGGGAGACGCTTCCCGACGCTGTGCGCCGGCACCTCGCCTGCCCGGTCGTCGACCGGCTGACCCCGATCACCCAGAAGCACACCATCGAGGGCCTGGTGATGGGCGAGGCCTGACCGCTCGGCGCAGCCGTGAGCGTCGTCGCACGACACGAGGGTGTCGACAGGCACTGCGCATCTCCGGGTTGGCCGACGTCGCACCTCTTGTCCAACGAGTCGTTCGCGACGCTGGTCCGTGTCGGTCCGGACCCGGCTCGGGCGACGTTGCTCCCATCGGGTGAGCCCGTTGTCTGCGCGGTGCGGGAGCGCTAGCGTTCGCGGCAGGTGGCACCACGTCGAACACGCGGCGAGAACCATCACCGGAACCGGCCGTTCCCGGTGGGCCCGGACGGTGGACGCAGTCGCCGAAGCGTCCATGCGTGCGGATCAGCGCGTGTCGAGGAGTCCACCATGGTGACCAAGGCCCTGCTCGTGCGTCTCGAAGCACTGCCTGGCAGGGAGAGCGACCTGGCCGAGTTCCTGTCCGGCGCGAGGTCGATCGTGATGGGGGAGCCCGGGACGGTGGCGTGGTTCGCCCTCCGCTTCGGTCCGTCGAGCTTCGGCGTCTACGACGTGTTCCCCGACGACGCGGCCAGGGACGCCCACCTCGCCGGCGGCGTGGGTCAAGCCCTGGGGCCGAACACCGGCGTCCTGTTCTCCGAGCCGCGGATCGAGAAGATCGACATCATCGCCGACAAGCTCCCGGGCTGACGGAGCTGCGGAGATCGACCACCGCGTCCTCGAGTCGCAGGCAGGTCGGCTGCGACGCAGGAGGTCAGTTCACGGGGTTCCCTCGGCGAGCCGTTTGATCCGGGCGAGCGACTCGTCCCAGCCCCGTGCGATCCCCTGGAGGTCACGAGCGAGATCTTCCAGCCGTCCACTCCGCGCGGAGTGGACGAGTTCGCGGCCCTGCTGCCGGGTCTCGGTGAGACCCGCAGCCCGCAGCACTTCCAGGTGTTTGACGATGGCCTGCCGGCTGACCGGCAGGTCGCGGGCGAGAGCCGATGCTGACGCCGGGTTGTGGCCCAGGCGGGTGAGTACCAGCCAGCGGGTGTCGTCCGCCAGCGCCGTGAAGACCGGTGTCAGGCTCGCGGTCACTTCTCCTCGAGGAAGGTCCGGGCGGCGCCGAGTTCCATGTCCCAGCCCGTGTCGTTGTCCGACCGGTCCTCGAGCCATTCCTCCCGGGGCTTCTGCAGGGCGGTGAACCCGCTCTCGACCACGCGCAGTGTCACCCCACCCTCGGCTCGATCCCGGATGTGGAACTCGACCAGGGTGGAACGGTGCTTGCCGTCGTCGGGCAACCGGTGATGCCACCGGAACGACACGTACGACGGTGAGCGCCGTTCGACCGTCTGCAACCGGAACTCTCCGTACTCGGCGTGGGTGAGCACTGTCAGGTCGTCGTCCGACCGCAGGTCGGGCGCGGGGTCGATGCTGCCGGTGTTGATCCACCAGCCGGGCCGCGACACCAGGGCGAACACCTCTTCCGCGCTGGCGTCGATGTCGATGCTCTTGTCGATGCGGTCGAGGGGATCGAGCCCGTCGACGTCAGGGGTGACGGTGGTGGTGTCCGTGTCGTCCATGAGGACCTCCCTCGGTCGGTGACGTGTTGTGCAACTCCACAGTTGCATGTCACGGACGGGTGTGCAACTGCGAGATTGCAGGTGGTGGCACCTGCGACCGGGCGTGGGCTGCCGCGCCTCAGGCCGTGTCGACGTCGGGGGTGCGGGCGTCGTGGTCGTGCGTCCCGTCCCGGAGTTCGCGTCGTTCCCTCGGACTGTCGAAACGGCGGTGCAAGCCGGTCGCGGAACGCCGCCACCGTTCCGCGGCCGCGCCGTCGCCGCGACGCTGCTCGACCCGCCCGAGCGCGGCGTACGCCGCGGCCCGCAGGTCCGCGCGTTGGGTCGAGTCGGCGATCTCGGCCGCGCGTTGCGCGAACACGCGGGCGGTGACCAGGTCGTCCGCCGCACGGTGGGCGTCGGCGAGGAGCACCGAACACCAACCCTCGGCGGTCGGGTCGTGCTGCGCGTGGGCGATCTCCCACGCCTGCTCCGCGTGTCTCACCGCGAGCCGCGGGTCGCCCACGCGCAGCGCCAACCGGGCGAGCCCGAAGCGGGCGATCGACCGCGCCCGGTGGTCCGGGGTCGCGTCGGCGAGCTCGCGTGCGGTCTCACCGTGACGCACGGCCGCCGCGACGTCCGTCTCGCGGTGGACGACCGACAGGCCGCGGTGCGCCTCCGCCAGGCCCCAGACGTCGTCGGCGTCCAGTGACCGGTCGAGCGCGGCGCGCAGCGCGGTGACGGCCCCGTCCGGGTCGTCGCAGAAGGTCCGGCCGAAGCCGAGGTTGCGCCAGACGTCGGCCTGGACGTGGAGGGGCAGTGCGTCCGAGGCGCCGGCGGCAGCCGTGAGCAGCTGCGTGGCCCTGGGGTACTCGCTGCGCTGCAGCAACGCCTGTCCGAGCACCACGTCGCACCTGACGGCGGCCTCCGGGTCCTCGCCGACCACCGTCCGGCAGGTCGCCACCGCCTCGACCACCCGGTCGACGTCCTGCAGTCGGGTCAGCAGCGGGGCGAGGTGGGTGAGCAGCCTCGCGGCGAGGGCGGCGTCGTCGCGGCGGACCGCGAGCGTGAGCGCAGCTCCGGCGACGTCGAGGTCCCTCCCGCTCCAGCTCCCGGGGTCGGACCGGACGGCGCCGACCAGGGCCGTCACCTGCGGGTTGCGGCGGCCGGTCGCGCCGGTCACGGGCCCGCTGTCCACCGTGCGACCGGTGAACGCCGCATCGGCGACGGCCGTCAGGTCCAGGACCCACCTGACCGCGCGCTGGACAGCGGCGGGGTCCGCCGACGGCGCGGCGAAGGCACGCACGAGGTCGTGCAGGCGGTACCGCGACGGCGCCGGGGGTCGGCTCGCGGGTTCCAGGACCCCCGCGAGGACCAGCTCCTCGGCGACGCTCGCGGCCTGGTCGAGCTCCACGTCCGCGAGCGGCGCGACCAGCCACCACCCGAAGTCGACGGGGCCGAAGGCCGCCGCGGCGTTCAGGGCCTGCACCGCGTGCCGGCCGAGCGTTCCTGTCGTCTGCCGGAGACCCGCGTGCACGCTGCGCCCGGCCGAGGCGAGGTGCCGCACGCGCCGGTCCTCGTCCACGAGGCGGGCGGCGAGCTCGGCGAGCCCGAGCTGCGGCTGGGTCGCGAGCCGACCACCCAGGATGCGCAGGGCGAGGGGGAGGCCGCTGCAGTGGGCGACGACCGCGGCCGCGGCGGCCGGTTCGGCCACCGTGCGCTCCGCGCCGCAGACCGCGGCGAGCAGTGACAGCGACGCCGTCTCGTCCAGCGGCGCGACGCGGTGCCGGAGCGCGACGTCGAGGTCGGGCAGCGCGGCGCGGCTGGTCACGAGCGTCGCGCACCCGTTCGACCCCGGCACGAGCGGGAGCACCTGGGCCTCGTCGTGGGCGTTGTCGAGCACGATGAGCAACCGGCGGTCGGCGGTCGCGGTGCGGAACGCGGCGGACAGCTCGTCGAGGTCGGTGCGAGAACCTGTCGTGTCGACGCCGAGTGCCCGCAGGAACATGGCCAGGACGTCGGCCGGCGACCGACCGCCCGGCCCGCCGCCGAGATCCGCGTACAGCTGGCCGTCCGGGTAACCGTCCGCGACGAGGTGGGCCGCGCGCACCCCGAGGGCCGTCTTGCCCTGACCCGCCAACCCGTGCAGCAGCACGACGGTCGGGACGTCGTCGGCGGACGGGGCTCGTGGGGCGGTGAGGGCGTCGACCACGTCGCGGAGGGCGTCGTCGCGGCCGAACAACCGGCTGGCCGGCGGCAGTTGGCGCGGCGTCGGGGCCGACCAGGGGACGAGTGGTGGGCGGTCGGCCTCGCCCGGGGGCGGCGGGGGGACGTCGCGCCGCACGCCTGCCCGGTACCAGGCCTCGGCCCACGCCCGTTGCTCCTCCGGCGTCGCACCCAACGCGATCACGATCCCGTCCAGCACGTCGGCAGGCGGCAGCGACCGACCGGTGACGTACAGGTGCGTGGTCGAGCGTGGGATGCCGACGGCACCGGCCAACGCCGCGAGCGACACCCGGGCCTTGCCCGTGCCGTCGGCCGCGCGGCGGCGCAGGGCGTCGAGGTGGGAGGCGAGGTCGGCCAGGTCCTCGATCCGATCGGGCTCGGGCGGCCCGGATGCACCCGTCACCCGTCCGACCCCCTCCTCGCTGCCGGTCCGTCCGGTGTCCGGGAACGTCCACGATTGTCCATCAGGGCCGTCGTCCACGGGGACTTGGCGCTGGAATCACCTGCACCCCGCTGGGACGACCCCCGTTCCCGGGAGCGAAGGGAGCACCACATGCGCAAGACGTTGGAGCGACTCGGCGAGCGACTGCTCGTCACCGTCGTGCCGGGCATGGACGCCGCCGCCGGCTGCCCGCCGGACAACTTCACGCGGAACTGCAGCCCGTACTGTCCGGCGCCCTACAGGAAGGCCCGGGTGCAGAACTGCTCGTACACGCCAACGTGCCAGCTCAGCTGCGGGCCCTGCTACTACGTCGTCCGCAACTGCGCCTGAGACGACGACGTGTCCTCCCTTCATCTGTTCGGTGTCGTCCTGCTCGGCGGGGTCCTCGCGGTGTCGTCGTGGAGCAAGCTCCACAGCCGGGAGGTCCGCCGGCGGTTCGTGTCGTCGGTGCGGGGTTGGCGGGTGGCGCCCGACCGGTACGCCGGTCGGGTCGCCGCCGCCGTCACCGGCCTCGAACTGGTGACCACCGTGCTGCTGCTGACCTCCGTGTTCCTGCCCGTCGCCGGGTTCCGCCTCGCCGTGAGCGTGCTCGCCGCGCTGCTGCTGCTCGGGCTCACCGCCGGACTGGTGCTGCTGCTGCGTCGCGGCGTCGTCACCGGTTGCGCCTGCTTCGGCGCCTCGACGGCTCCGGTCGGGGCCCGTCACGTGGTCCGCAACCTGGCCCTGCTGGCGGTCGCCGTGCTGACGACGGTCACGGCACCGGCGACCACCGCTCCCGCCGTCGCCCCCGCCGTCCTCGCCGCCGGTCTCGCGCTCGTCGGCGCCCTGCTCGTCATCCGCTTCGACGACGTCGTCGCGTTGTTCACCCCCGTCCCCACCGCTTCCGGGAGTTGAGATGGCCGTTCTCGTTGCCGTCGTCGTCGTACTGGCCGTTGCCCTGTGCATCAATCTCGTCCTGACGTTCGGGGTGGTCCGGAGGCTGCAGGACCACGAGACCCGCCTGGCTCGTGGCGTCGTCGCCGCGGCCACGCCGTGGGCGCCCGAACCCGCCATGAGCATCGCCGACGGCGGCACCGTCCACCCCTTCATGGCGCTGAGCTCCGAGGACGAACCCGTGACCCGCGAAGGGTTGTCCGGGCCCACTCTCGTGGCCTTCTTGTCCACCCACTGCTCGTCGTGCCGCGACGCGCTTCCCGGTGTCGTCGACGCCGCCCGGTCGTGGCCCGGTGGCCGTGAGCGGGTGCTGGGGGTCGTGGTCGGCGAGCCCGAGGGCGGTGACGACGACGTCTACGAACAGTTCCGGTCCGAGCTCGCCCCCGTCGCGAAGGTCGTGCGCGACGTCGACGGCGGTCAGGTGCCCGTCTCCTTCGGCGTCCAGGGTTTCCCGGTCGTGGCCGTGGTGGACGTGGGCGGACGGGTCGTGGCGAGCGGGTACGACCTGAGCGACCTGCCGTTGCCCGTCGGCCGCTGAGCGACGCGGTGACCGGCACGTCGAGGTTCGGTCGGTCGTGCTGGGCGGCCTGGCGACTCGCGTGGCGCGCCCGGCCGGGTGTCGTCACGGCGTACCTCGCCGTCTGCACGCTGAGTGGTCTGCTGCCGGTGGCGGCGGTGTGGTTGCTCAGCACGGCCGCGGCCTCGGTCGCGGGGGGTCGGGCGCTGGTCGGGACCGGTCTCGCGATCGTCGTCACCGGCCTCGTCGCCGCCGTGGTGCCCTCGGTCGCGCAGTTCATGCTCGCCGAGCTCCTGCGCGCCACCGGCCGGGCGGCCCAGGACGCCCTATTCGCGGCCACCGACCGGTTGTCCGGCCTCGTCCGGTTCGAGGACCCGGCCTTCCGCGACCGGTTGCGACTCGCGCAGTACGGGGGTCGCACCGGGCCGGGCCAGGTGGTCGACGGGGTGGTCGGCGTCGTGCAGGGCGCGGTGACGATCGTGGGGCTCGCCCTCGTCCTCGCGCGGGTCAACCCGGTGATGACCGTGGTGGCACTGCTGGCCGCCGTCCCGGCGCTGGTGGCCGAGATCCGGGTGAGCCGGCTGCGCGCCGACGTCCTGCTCCGGACCGCGCCGGTGGAGCGGCGGGAGTTCTTCTACGGCGAGCTGCTCACCAGCCTGGACGCCGCGAAGGAGGTCCGCCTGCTGGGCCTGGGTGGTCTGTTCCGTCGGCGGATGCTGACCGAACTGACCGAGGCCGATCGTCGGCGTCGCTGCGTCGACCGTCGCGACCTGTGGGTCCAGATCTCCCTGGCCGCGCTCGCCGCCGTGGTCTCCGGCGCCGGCCTGCTGTGGACGGTCGTCGCCGGTCCGGTGGGCGCGCAGGCGGTGGGGGCGTTGGTCGCGTACCTCGGGGCCATCGGCGGACTGCAGGCCGCGGTGGCGGCGCAGGTCAACCGCGTCGCCACGGTCCACCAGGCCGTCGCCGCGTTCGACCACTTCGTCGCGGTCGAGGACACGCCCGCCGACCTGCTGCCCCGGCGACCCGGTGTCGCGCCCGTGCCGCTCACGACGCTGCGACACGGCATCACGCTGGAGGACGTCTGGTTCCGGTACTCCGACGACGGGCCCTGGGTGCTGCGCGGGGTCGACCTGCACATCCCGCACGGGTGCTCGCTCGCGATCGTCGGGCTCAACGGGGCCGGCAAGAGCACGTTGGTCAAGCTGCTGTGCCGGTTCTACGACCCCACCCGGGGGCGGGTGCTGTGGGACGGCCTCGACATCCGTGACGTCGCTCCCGCCGACCTGCGCGCCCGGATCGCCGCCGTGTTCCAGGACTTCGTGACCTACGACCTGTCGGCCGCGGACAACGTCGGACTCGGTGACGTCGGTCGGTTGGACGACCGGTCGGCGGTACAGGCGGCCGCGACCCGCGCCGGTGTCGACCCGATGCTGCGCGAGTTGCCGCGCGGGTACGACACCCTGCTCTCGCGCTCCTTCGAGGACCCGGGCGACGGCGACGGTGTCCCGCTGTCCGGCGGTCAGTGGCAACGCGTCGCGCTGGCCCGCGCGTTCATGCGGCAGGACCGTGACCTGCTGCTGCTCGACGAGCCCAACGCGGGGCTCGACGCCGCCGCGGAACGCGACCTGCACCGGCGACTCGCGCAGCACCACGTCGGCGCCACCCGGATCCTCATCAGCCACCGGCTGGGCTCACTGCGCGGTGCCGACCGCGTGGTGGTGCTCGCCGACGGCGTGATCGCCGAGTCCGGCAGCCACGCCGATCTCGTCGACCTCGAGGACGGCCTGTACGCCGACCTGTTCGCGGCCCAGGCCGACGGCTATCGCGAGGTCGCCACGGCCGGACCGGCGGTCACCGTGGCCGGTCCACGATGAGCCGGAAGGCCGCGTGCGTCGGCGGGTTCCTCCTGGCCACCACGGTGGTCCTGCGACGGGCTCTGGTCGTCGTGACGGTCGAGGGCCACAGCATGGAGCCCACGCTGCCCGCGGGCAGTCGCGTCCTGGTCCGCCGCTGTGGTCCGGCCGGGCTGCGACGCGGCGCGGTCGTGGTCCTCGCGCCGCCAGCCGAGGCACGCGCCGCCCGGCGCGGGCCGCGACCGCCCGACCCGACGCCTCGACGGCTGATCAAGCGGGTGGCCGCGCTACCCGGCGACGCCGTGCCCGTGGCCGTCCGCGCCACGTCGACACCGGCCGGTGAGGTGCCCGCCGGACGGCTCGTGGCTCTCGGCGACAACGCGTCGCGCAGCCTGGACTCGCGGCAACTGGGCCTGTTCCACACCGACGACGTCGTCGGTGTGGTCGTCCGCCGGCTCGAGGCCGCCCCGGTGGCTCACGTCGGCCACCGTCGGCGGCTCGTGGTGGGCCCGTGACAGGACCCGGTGAGCGGCGGCGCTCCAGAACCTCGGCACCACCGTCGCACGCACGATCCACGTGCAGGGCATCCGGCGTCGGCGCCGGGCTTCCGTGGTCGACCCGTGCTCACCACCGGGTGGATGCGTAGTCGTCTCGACCGAGCAGCGCGCGGGCGAGGTCCTCGTCGAGCAGGTAGCCGCGCAACCCGGCATGTCGGCTGCCGACCCCGATGTCGCGCCAGAACCGTTGCAGTGGGTTCGACCGTGGGAACGCGCTCGACCCGGACCCGTGGAGGTCGAGCAGGTCGTCGACGGCGCTGCGTGCGTCACGGACCGCGGCGATCAAGGATCGACGGAGTTCGAGTCTGGCCGACAGGTCGAACGGCTCAGGGTCGCCGGCGGCGGGATGGCGGGCGAGTTCCGCGGCGACGGCATCCACGCGCGCCGCGGCGTCCGTGATCTGTGCGCGTGATCGGGCGAACAGGGCGCGGGCACCCGGTGATGCGGCGTAGGAGGTGTACCGGGTTCGTGACGGGCCTTTCCCGCTGTGCACCAGCGCGGTCACGACGCCGAGCGCACCCCTCGCCATACCGACGATGGCGGCTGACGTGAGCGTCGTCGTGAGCAGCGTCGCGCGTCCGGTCACCTGGGGATCGGCGGGCAGGTCGAAGACGAAGTCGTCCGCCACGTGGACGTTCTCGGCGACGAAGGTGTGGCTTCCCGTGCCCTGCAGTCCGGCGACGTCCCAGGTCCGGACCAGTCGGAGCTCCGCTGTCGGCACGACCGCCATCCGCATGCGCGGAGGCCGGCCGGCCTCCACCAGGAGCGCCCCGAGCATCGCGTACGTCGCGACTTCCGATCCGGAGCAGTACGGCCACGTGCCGTCGAGCAGGAACCCGTCGTCGTGGGATGTCAGCGATCCCGGTGCGAAGTTCTCGATGACCGGACTGTTCGCAGCCGCCAGGGTCGATCGGGCTGCTGCGGAGGCGAACGGCAGCAACCCGGTCACGGCGGTCGTCAACGCGACGACCCACGCCGACGCGGGACACGCAGCGCCGAGCACCTGCAGGTCGGCCGCGAGCTGGCGTGGGTCCTGCCAGGCTGCGACGGTGCCGGCGGTCGAGAAGCACCCCGCCGCTCGGAGCGCGTCGAGGGAGGCCGGTGCGAGTCGGCCCGCCGACTCGGTTGCGGCGGCGTTGCCCGCGAGGGTCGCCAGGAGTTCGGGGGTGATCGTCCGAGCCGGTTCCTCCGGTCCGACCCCGTCGCTCGAGCGCGGCGCGGCGACCGTTCCGGGCTCTGCTGCTGCGGCTGGCGGATCGTGGAGCACCTCGATCGCGGGCGCATCGTCGTGAGTCATGGGATCAGCGTGCGTCCGGTTCTTCCTCGTGACCTCCGTGGAAACACCGACTTCCCGCGGGTCACCATGGCGAGCCCCTGGTCCGCCACTCGTTCGCGGCCGACGTCCCGCCCGAGTTCCCGTGACGCATCGGGGCTTCGAGTTGCGGTGCCCTCCTGGTCTGTCACGATTTCACAGTGACCTCACCTCGGGACCTTCCGGCGGCGCTGCCGCGCGCGCGGCAGGCGTGGCCGCTCCCGTACGGCCCGGACGCGATCGCCCTCCTCGAAGCGGCGCTGCCCTCAGAGGTCGACGAGCTGAACGAGGTGTTGTTGGCGCGCCTGACGTCCACACCACCTCGGCCCGTCACCGCGGCCTGAGCGTGCCGTCGGTTCCGCACGGGTGTGCGGGGCGTCCTCGCCGGGCGCACGGGCTGACGGGTTCCCGATGACCGGACTCGTCGACAAGCTCCTCGGCGTGCACGGGGTCGTCGTCTACGTCGTCGTCGGCGCGCTCGTGTTCGCGGAGGACGCGCTGTTCGTGGGGTTCGTCCTGCCCGGTGAGACGGCCGCGGTGCTCGGGGGAGTCATCGCCAGCCGCGGCCAGGCGCCGCTCGCCCTCATGCTCGTCGTGGTCGTCGCCGCGGCCGTGATCGGCGACAGCGTGGGGTACGAAGTCGGCCGCCACCTCGGCCCGCGCATCCTCGGCGCCCGCTTCCTCCGCACGCGGCGCCGTCGTCTCGACCAGGCGCAGGACTTCCTGCGGCGCCGCGGCGGCACGGCCGTCTTCCTCGGCCGGTTCGTCGCGTTCTTCCGCGCGGTGATGCCCGCTCTGGCCGGCACGTCGCGGATGCCCTACCTGCGGTTCCTGTCCTTCAACGCCGCCGGCGGTCTGGTGTGGGGCGCCGGGTTCGTCATGCTCGGGTACCTGGCCGGCAACTCCTACCAGCGCATCGAGAAGACCGTGGGCCGCGGCGCGGCGATCGCCGTCGCGGCGGTCGTCGTCGTGGCGTTGGTGGTGTGGCGCATCCGTGAACACCGCCGTGACCGCCACGACGAGGACGCACCGGGCGGTGAGCTACCCGACCAGCCCTGACGCGTTCCGTCGCCCGATCAGGAACCCGGCGACGCCCGCGAGCAGCAGGAGGCCGACCGCCGTCACGGCGAGTCCGGCGACGGCGGTCCCACTCCACAGCACGCCCGTGGACGACGGCGCTGACAACGCCTCGAGCGGTTGGTAGCTGGAGTAGCCGACCTCCGCGCCGCCGGGGAACTCGTGCCAGTGGGTGAAGAAGATGGTCGTGCCGACCGCGAGCACCAGCACGGCGACAGCGGCGACGATGAGCGGCGTTCGCGGGCGACGGTGCACCGACACAGGATGTCGCACCCCACCCGCGGTGGCGACTCGATGCCGTGGGTGGTGGCGGAGCGTTGCACTCTGCGCCATTCGTACAGATCTCCGTCGCAGGATCAGGCACGGGTCACGTCGGCGTCAGGGTTGTCCCCGATCGTTGACCTCGGATCAGCCGAGTCCTTAGCGTGAGCCGGCGCGCCGTCGCGACCCGATCACACCCGCTCGAGAGGGGCCGGTCCGTGGAGCACCAGCAGACGGCGGGCGACCCCGGACCCGGACTCCCGACCTGGGTCGTGATCCGGCCGGAGGACCAACTCCGGCTGGAGGTCTCCTTCCAGAGCTTCACCGCAACGCCGACACCCGGCGGCCCGGTGACGATGGTCGCGGCGGACCTCGCGGCGGTGGTGGTGACCTTCGGAACGCAGGCCGAGTACGAACAGAAGCTCGACCAGGAGTACCCGTGGCCGCCGGGTGGTCTGGCCGGATCGGACCCGTCCGGGCTGTCGACGCTGACGATCACGGTTCCGACCGGCACGGTCGTGCCGGTCACCGTCGACGGGGTGCTCGGTGCGATCGGTTCGTTCCCCGTGTGGGTGCCGCCGGCCGCGGAGCCGCGGTACGCCGGGGTGGAGATGCCGGCCGGCCTCGTCCTCGCCCCGGCGCCGAGGGTCAGCGGGGAGCCGGTCACGCTGCACCACCCCGTCACCGCCCGGACTCACGCCGGCACGACCGCGCTGTGGCAGACCGAGGTGACGGCACCGTCGGGGTTGCAGGCCATGGTGCTCGACGCCTTCGGCGACGTCCAACCGACCGGCTCGGTGCCCCACACCACCGACGGCCCGCTGTTCCAGGGCCAGCGGGCGGCCATCCTGTCCGTGTCCCGCGCCGCGGAGCAGAGTGGGACGCCGGTCCGCCCGACCGTCGAGCGCATGCGGCTGTCCGCCCTCGGTGGCACGTTGACCGCTCACGGAACGTGGGGGCAGCCGTCCGTGACGGGTGACGGCGACACGGACCCCGGTGCGGTCACGACCACCACCTGGCAGCACGATCTCGCGCTCGGCCGCGACCGCCGCGTGCTGTTCACCCAGCCGGGCGTCCTGCTGCCGTTCGGCCATGCCGCGGTCCTGGTCGAACTGGCAGAGAGATCCGTGGAGACCGAGGGTTCCGGCGGCGTCGCGTTGATGCGGGTGTGGACGACCGTCCACGTGCAGCCGGTCCGCGAGTACGTCGCCGGAGCTCCCGGTGTGGGGTACGCGTTCCCCTTCGACCGCGCCGAGGTGCTGACGACGACGATCGCGGGACTCGACCCGGTGACCCTGACCGGCACCCCGCCCCAGGGACCGTTGCAGCGGGGTTCGGTCGACGTGCAGGTCCCGGTGCGGCTGTCCGGCGCCCTGGGCCCGGTCGACGTCGCGGTGGCGATGGTGTTCGTCGGGGCGCAGACGTCCGACCTCGACGAGTCGAGCGCCGCGACACCGCCGGGTCGCGGTGACCACGAGCCGCCACCCCACGACCTGCCGCACGTCGACCCGCCGTCCCCGGCAGGATTCGACGTCGCGTTCGCCACCGCCCGGATCCCGGTGCCGGCCGTCCCGGTCGACCTCGTCCGCGCAGCGGCGCCGAAACCGTCCGACGTGCACATCGTCCACGGGATCACGGTGCAGACCCTGCTCGCAGCCGGAGGCGCCGTCGACGACCCGCTGAGCTACGTGCCCACGATCTCCTCGGTCCGCGTGGACCCGCCGGCCGTCCGGACCCTGCTGCCGCCCGGCGTGCCGTCGGTGGTCGACGCCGCGTTGAGCGACGAACTCGCGGATGTCGGTGCGCAGGCGACCACCGTGCTGCAGGACCTGCGCGTCGCCGACGTCCCGGCCGGCGAGGACGCGGCGCTGGTGCTGGCGTTCGCCGGCGATCCGCAACGCTCCGGCGCGCTGGTCAGTCCCTCCCTGGTCGCCGACACCGTGTCGCGCGAGCTCGGACCCACCGCGAAGGCCCTGCTCTCCGCCGCAGCCGACTCACCGGTCACCGACAGCGTGAAAGACCTGTTCGGCGAGGCGGAACTGCTCGGGTTGTCACTGCGGGACCTGCTCCCGACGACGATGGGCGACCTGCCCGTTCCCCAGATCCTCCAACTCGCCCGTACCGCCGAGGACGTCGCGGCCGGGAAGCCGCCGCCCGTCACCCTGACCTGGACAGGTCTGAAGCCGCTCGGCAAGGACTCGTTCCTGGCCTCACCCGACGGCCACGACACCACCCTCGACCTGAGCGCCACGGTCTCCGCCGACGCCTCGACCGTGCAGTGCGTCCTGAGCGACTTCGCCCTCGCCATCCCCGACCGGACGAACCCGTTGCTGACGGTGACGTTCGGGTCGCTGACGTTCGACGCGCAACAGGGACGGCCGCCGACGCTGACCGCGTCCGGCGTCGCCGCGCACTTCGGAGGCGACCTCGACGTCATCGCGATGCTCGAGAAAGCCGTGGACTTCGGCGACGCCGGGCAACTGGTGAGGCTCGACGCCGACGGCATCACGGCGTCGTACTCGTTCTCCGCACCCGAGGTCAGCGCCGGCGTGATCTGCCTGCGCAACGTGGACTTCGGTGCCTCGGCCGTCGTCCCGTTCACCGGCGACCCGGTCAGCATCGCGATGCACTTCGCCACCCGCGACAACCCGTTCACCGCCACCGTGCTCGCCTTCGGCGGCGGTGGGTACGTCGACCTGCTCGTCGACACCAGCGGGATGCGACGCTTCGAGGGCTCGTTGGACTTCGGGGCGCAACTGGCGGTCGACTTCATCGTCGCCGCGGGCGAGGTGCACGCGTTCGGCGGGGTGCGCTTCCTCGTGGAGGTCACCGCCACGACCACGGACATCACCGCCAGCGCCTTCCTGCGGTTCGGCGGCTCGCTGCAGGTCCTCGGCGTGGTCACCGTCTCGGTCGAACTGTCGCTGGAGCTCAGCTACGCGCGGAACGGCGACCACAGCACCCTGTCCGGCCGGGCGACCCTGGTCATCGACGTCGACGTCACGATCTGGTCCGACTCCGTCGAACTCGACAGCGGTGAGTGGGTGATCGCCGGCGGCCGCGGCGACGACCACGTGGCCGCACTCGACGTCGGCGACGAGCAACACGCGGCGTGGCAGGCCTATCGCGCGGCGTTCGGCGCGTGAGCACGCTGCTGCTGTGTCCCGTTCCGGGCGGCGTCGACGCGGACGGCTCGGCCGTGTTGCGTGTCGTCGTCGTGCCGCGTCTCGACGCCGGTCCGCCGGCCGACAACTTCCTCGCGGCGTGGCCGCCGCCCACCCTCCGGACGTCCCTGTCCGTCACGCTCACCCCGACGACGGGCAACCCGGTGACGGTCGAGGTCACACCGCGGTGGAGGGACCAGCCAGGCCTGTGGCCGTTGGTGTTCGGGCGGGCGACGGTGCCACCCGCGGTCGCGACCGCACGGGCGGCGGCCGCGGGCGGCGTGACGGTCACCCCGACCAGCCTCACCGTCGCCGCGCTCGACGCGAGCTTCCGGGCCGCGACGCAGGCGTTCGCCGCCACGGCCGGTCCGGACCCGACGGGCGCCCAGGACGCCTACGCGACGGTGGTGGCCCGCGAGCTGCAGAGCCCGGCGTGGGCGCCGCCGGTGATCTCGCTCGGCCCTCCGTCCGAACTCGCGCAGCCGCGGGTGGACACCCCGCCGAGCGTCACCGACGCGAACCGGATCTACGGGCTGCTGCGGGAACACCCACGCGTGCTCGAGGCGCTCGGGCTGATCTTCGAACTCGAACTGCCGTCCGGAACCGTGCCGCCCGGCGACGGGACGGTGCGGGTCGACTGGCCCGGGGCGGGGGACACCACCCCGGTTCTTCCGACCGTCGTGCCCCGCTCGACCGCGTACGTCGACGCCGTATTCCTGCCGGCCGCGGCTGATCCGGCCGAGATCGACCACGGCGTCGTCCCCCTCGACGACCCGACACGCTGGCGGCTCGCCGCCGTCGACTCCGAGTCCGCAGCGTCACGGATGGAGGCGCCCAGCCGGAGCGGGTCGGAGCCGGTGCTCGACGTGCTCCCCGCTCTCCGCACGGCGGGCCTGCTGCTGCTGCGCGTCGACCGTCAACAGGTCTTCGACACCCGGCGGGCCCGTTCGCTCGCCCTGGCGGCCGCCGAGGACCCGGTGCTGCACGCCGAGGACCTCGTGCTCGGCTACCGCATCGACGTGCGGGCGGCGGACGAGACCACCTGGAACCCGTTGTGCGCGCGACAGGCGACGTACCACCTCGACGACACCCTCGTCGGCACCGCGGCGGCGTTCGAGGAAGGCCACGTCAAGGTCCACGCCGCGGTGCGCGACGCGTCCGGGCAGGTGCGCACCGACGAGGTCGTCACCCGGTGGGACGGGTGGAGTCTGGCGGTACCGAGGCCGTTTCCCCTGCGCAGCACGGGTCTTCCCGGGGCGGGGGACGACCTGTCCGACCCACCGGACCCCGCCGACCTGCCGTACCGACTGAGCACCGAGTTCGCCGTGCCGGCGGCGAGCCTGCCCCCGCTGCGGTTCGGGACGTCCTACCAGCTGCGGGCGAGGGTCGCCGACATCGCCGGCGGCGGTGTCCCGGTCGACGTCGCCTCGCCGACCGACCACGCCACGACGGCGTTCACCTTCGCCCGCTACGAACCCGTGGCGTCGCCCGGGATCACTGCCGTGGACAGCGACGCGGATGGCTCTGGCTTCCCCCTCGGCCAGTTGGTCGTCACCAGCGAGGGCGGTGACCCCTCCGGTGGCGCGGCCGACCCGCCCAGCACGGGTCGGACGCAGCGGACGTTGACCCGGCCGACGGTCGCGCTGACCACCGCCGAGTGGCACGGGGCGCTCTCGGGTGACGCGGAGACGACCTGGCCGCTCGTGCAGTTGGCGGCGGCGCAGCAGTTGCCCGACCCTGCCGCGTACGGGCTGACCGCGACCGCGGTGTCGGACACCGTGACCGTCGGCCCGGCGACCCGGCCGTGGTCGGCGTGGCCCGACACGACCGCGACCACCATCGTGGTGCGCCCGGCCGATGCCGACAGCCCGTTGTTGGCGTGGACCGACGACGGCCTCGTCGTGAGCCTCGCCCCTGCGCAGGAGGCGACCGTCGCCCTCGCCTCGACCGTCGACCGTGCTGTTCTGGAGCAACTCGCTGTGGCCGGATGGAGCGATCCGAGTTCGATCGCGCACGGCACCGACGCCGGCCTCACCGCCGCGACCGTCGGCCGGCACCCGATGGTGACGCCCACGATGACCGTGTCGTGCGTGCACGCCGTACGTCGGCCGCTGCTGCCGGCGAGCGGGGCGATCGTCCTCGGCGCGCGCGACGGAGCGAGCGTGTCGATCACACCCACCCGTCCGGTGTTCGGTGTCGACACCGCGAGCACCGGGCAGGTGGACGTCACCGCGTCGTGGACCGAGGTCGCCGACGGCCCCACGGTGCCGGACGCCGCGATGCCGTCACGTCAACCGGTCGGCGGCGTCCCGGTGCAGTCGCTGGTCGTCCACCGCGGCGACACCACCGCGGAGGTCGTCCACCACCTGCCGGACACGCGCTACCGACAGGTCACCTACGACGTCACGGCCGTGAGCCGGTTCCGCGGGTTCTTCCCCGACGGCCCCGACGAGGACTTCGCCGCGGCACCGCTGACGCTCACCGTCGACGTGCCGAGTTCCGAGCGACCCGCCCCGCCGAAGGTGGCCGCCGTGGTGCCGGCCTTCGCGTGGGACACGACGTCGACGGGTTCGACGATCACCCGTGTCCGTCGAGGGAATCGGGTCCGCGTCGAGCTCGAGCGTCCGTGGTTCGACAGCGGGGACGACGAACGGATCGCGCTGGTGTTCGCCCGCCCCGCCACGGGCGACACGACGGTCGACGTCACCGAGGTCGGCCGCGACCCGGTGCAGGCCACCGTCACACCACCCCGGTTCCCGTCGGCGGCCGACGTCGTGGCGAGCAGCGACCCCGTCGCCACCGTCGTCCGGTCCGTCGACGGCCGACAGGTCGACGTCGTACCGGCCGAGGTCTTCGCCGATCCCGCCGCGGGTCGGTGGTTCGCCGACTTCGCACTGCCCACGGCGGCCGGTGGCTCCTACCGGCCGCTGATGCGCCCCGCTCTCGCCCGCTACCAACGACGCAGCGAACCGGGATGCGAGCTGTCGGCCGTCGTGCTCGCCGACTTCGTCCCGCTGCTGCCGGACCGCACGCTCACCGTCGCGGTCGTCGGCACCCGGATCGCCGTCACGCTGACGGGGATCACCCCGCAGAGTGAGGGTGCGTGGGGCAACGTCGTCATGGTCGCGTTCGAGCCGACCACGGACGGCACCACGCCCGCGCCCGTGCACCGCACCGGCCCCGGCCTGTTCCCGGTCGTCCCCGACGTGCGCTACGGCGCCGTCGGCGACACGATCGTCTACACCGTGCCCGCCGGTCACACCGTCGGACGCGTCCGCGTGTTCGAGGTGGAGGACGAGGTCGTCCCCGATCCGGGCCACGATCCGCCGGACCCGCCGCCGATGGGCACGCAGATCGAGTCCGCCACCGGAGCGGTGTTCTTCGACGTCGTCGCGCTGCCGACGCCCGTCAGCGGGTAGCGAGGTCAGGCGGGTCGGTCGAGCCGGACCGGCATCAGGATCGACATGGTGCCCTCGCGTCCGGGGTGGCGGACGGCGAGGGGAGTGATGGGGTCGTCCAGGCCGAGGACGAGTTGATCGCCGGCCGCGAGGGCCTGGCGCAGGAAGTCGCGGTTGACGCCGACCACCACGGCGTCGGGGTCGTCGCTGCGGCCGACGCGGACGCCGTCCGAGGTGATGCTGACGCTGCTGACGTCGAAGGCGACGCCGTCGTGGTCGCGGGTGAGGGTGTGGGTGTCCCCGGCGTCGAGGTCGGCGCAGAGCGCTGCCGAGTCGACGGTGACCTCCCGGCGGCGGCCGAGCTCCAACCAGCTGCGGTACGGGGGGAAGTCGACGTCGGGCACCTCCGCCCGGACGACGACGTCCCCACCGGACAGGGTGATCTCGCCGTCGGCCACGACGACGTCGAGGGTTCCGGTGCCGCCGCTGCCGAGGAGTTCGTCGACGGCCGAGGTCGGCAGCAGCAGGTGCAGGTCGACCGGGTCGGACGTCGTCACCATGCTCACGACGAGCCGGTAGCGGTCGGTCGCGACCACCCGCAGCCGCCCGGGTTCGCTGTCGAGGTAGACCCCGGCCAGGCGCGGCGTGTCGGGGTCGTCACCGACGGCGTACCGGACGTCGCGCAACGCGCGGATCAGGTCGGCGGCGGGCAGGGTGCAGTGGTTCACGGTGTTCTCCTCGTGCTCGAGTAGGTGTCGGACGATGGAGATCTCCCTGCGGGCGTCGGCCAAGCCGGCCTCCAGGCGGTCCAGGTGAGCGGTCAGGACCCGCGTGGCCTGAGCCGGTTCCCGCAGCACGACCGCGATGTCCGCGAGCGGGAGGTCGACCCGGCGCAGGTGCGCCACGAGTCGGGCCGTCGCCACCTGGTCCGGACGGTAGAAGCGGTACCCGGACGCCGGGTCCACCACCGCCGGCCGCAACACCCCGGCGCCGTCGTAGAAGCGCAGTGCGCTGTGGGGCAGCCCGCTGAGCGACGACATCCGGCCGATGCCGAGCAGTTCGTTCTCCACGTCCACGACGCTCCTGTCTCGACCCACTCGAGGGTCAAGCCCGGATCGTGCCTGGTGGACCACCAGGGGGCACACCGGGATGCTGACCCCACACCCGAGGAGGTGCAGCATGACCGACCTCGTCACGCCCTTCCAGATCGCCGTCCCGGACGTCGCGCTCGAGGATCTGCGGCGCCGCCTGCGCGGAACCCGCTGGCCCGATCGCGAGGTCGTGACCGACTGGTCGCAAGGCGCGCCGCTGCACGTCGTCCGCGACCTCGTCGGGTACTGGGCGGACGGCTACGACTGGCGCGCCACCGAACGACGCCTCAACCGGCTGCAGCAGTTCCGCACGTCGATCGACGGTGTCGTCATCCACTACGTCGAAGTGCGTTCCGCTCACGCCGACGCCCTCCCGGTCGTCCTCACCCACGGTTGGCCGGGCTCGTTCCTGGAGTTCGAGCAGGCCGCGTTCCGTCTGGTCGACCCGCCACCCGGTGCGCCCGCGTGCCACGTGGTCGTGCCGTCTCTGCCCGGGTACGCGTTCAGCGGCCGACCGGCCGTGCCCGGCTGGGACATCCACCGCATCGCCCGGGCCTGGTGCGAGCTCATGACCCGCCTCGGTCACGAACGGTTCGTGGCCGCGGGGAGCGACTGGGGCACCAGCGTCTCGACGAGCATCGCGCTCCAACGCCCCGATCGGCTGCTGGGCCTGCACCTGGTGCCACCGCTGGTCCCACCCGATCGCGACGCGGACGACCTGACCGACGCCGAGCGTGTCGCGCTACGCGATCTGGACGAGCGCAGCCGCACCGGTTCGGGCTACTCAGCGGTGCACGCCACCCGCCCGCAGACGCTCGGGTACGGGCTCACCGACTCGCCGGCCGCGCTCGCTGCCTGGCTCGGCGAGAAGTTGTGGAGGTGGACCGACCCGCGCACGGACGGTCTCACCCGCGACCAGGTGCTCGACGACGTCAGCCTCTACTGGTTCACGCGGACGGCCGCGTCCTCGACCCGGCTCTACTGGGAGAGCATCGCCGAGGTGAGCGAGTGGCTCACCTCGCGGACGTCGGACGTCATCGACGTACCGACCGGTGCGAGCGTCTTCCCGGGTGAGGTGCCGCGCCCGTCCCGCCGGCAGGCGGAGCGTCGTTTCCGCAGCATCGTCCACTGGGGTGAACCCGAGCGTGGCGGGCACTTCGCGGCGTGGGAGCAGCCCGACATCTTCGCGGAGGAACTGCGCGCGACGCTGCGTGCGCTGTGACCGGCGTCGACGCGGCTGTGACCCGACCGTCGTGCAACGTTCCTGGTGTCCGCCCGTGACCCGCGAGGAGATCACCGCCGAGGCCGACCGTCATCACGCCGCCGCCGGCACTCATCCGTGACAACCGCCGAGGGTTGCGCCTGAAGCAGTCGCGGGCGGTACCGGCGATCAACGCCCAGATGCTGTCGCAGGATTGATCACACGGTCTGCGAGGCGAGGTCCCACAGGCGATCGGCCGCGACGGGGTCGAGTGACCACTCAGCCACGCCGGGCGGAGCGTCGGGGCCACCCGTGACCGTCGGAGCCTCCTGGTTGTCCTCGAAGAACCGCCCGGTGACGCCGGCGAGCAGGGGTGAGCCGGCCAGGAGCACGGAGGTGGCGGCGCCCTGCTCGACGGTCTTGAAGTGGGCCGGCGTCACGAGGTTCCCCTCGTCGTCCATCGCCCCCATCGCGCGCATCGTCTCGGGACCCAGGCTGCGTTGGAGGTTGGTGTGGATCGAGCCCGGAGCGAGCGCGTTGGCGAGGATGCCGTCGGCGGCCCACCGACGGCTCACACCGACCGCCAACAGCACCACGGCGGTCTTGGACTGCGAGTACGCCGTCCAGGGGTCGTAGGGGCGGCGTTCGAACTGCGGGTCGTCGAGGTCGACCGGGCTGCGCAGTTGGGCGCCCGAACTGACCATCACGAGTCGGGCCGATCCGGCCGCGCGCAGGTTGCCGTGCAGACCGTGCGCGAGGAGGAAGTGGCCGAGGAAGTTCGTCGCCAGTTGCAGCTCCCATCCCGCGGGATTCACCTGCCGTGTCGGCAGCGCCATGATGCCGGCGTTCGCCACCAGGGCGTGGAGCGGACCGGTCCAGCCGTTGACGAAACGACGCACCGAGGCAGGGTCGGCGAGGTCGAGCGCGGCCGCGTCGACGCGAGGCAGTTCGTCGACCAGCGGTTGCGCCGCGACCGGGTTGCGGGTGGCCACCGTGACCTCGGCGCCGGCGTCGTGCAACGCCCGCACCGTTGCCGCCCCGAGTCCCGACGCACCGCCGGTGACGATCATGCGTCGACCCTCGAGACTCACCCCCGCGATGACGTCGGACGCGGTGCTGCGGGCGGAGAACGGCGTGCGGATGGGGCTCATGCTCATCACCGGCGGGCCGCGGCGACTGCCGCTCGCATGCCGGCCGCGTCGTGGCGCACGCCGTAGGCGGGCTGGTCCGGTTGGTAACGCCAGCCCTCGGCGAGCGGACCCGCGTCCACCACGTCGAACCCGAACGCGTCCACCACCACGGCGACCTGCCGCCGCGCGTCGGCGTCGTCGCCCGCCACGACGAGCGCGCGCCGACCGGGCTGCCCGGCCGGCGCACCGTCGGTGGTCATGTCGGCCGCACCGAGGTTGTTGAACGCCTTGACGACGCGGCTGCCGGGCAGGAGCGCCTGCAGCATCTCCGAACTCGTCGTCGTCGCGGCGTCGAGGGCGTCGATCTGCCCGTTCCACGCGGGGTAGTAGTTGCCGGTGTCGACCACGATCCGGCCGTCGAGCGCATCGACCGGCAGGTCGGGATATCCCTGGAGCGGGATGCTGACCACGACGATCCGGCCGGCGCTCGCCGCGTCGTCGATCGTTGCAGCGCGAGCGTGTTCTCCCAGTTCGGTCGCCAGGTCGGCGATCGACTCCGGGCCCCGGGAGTTGGCGAGCACGACCGAGTAGCCGGCGCGCACCGCCGCCCGGGCGAGCTGACTCCCGACGTTGCCGGTGCCGATGATGCCGATCGTCGTCATGTCGTCTCCTGTGTCGCGAGGCCCGGGCGGGCTCCGTGGACCGCCACCATGCGGAGGGGGAGTGGTCGATCGCATCGGTCATCTGACTCCGGCTCGCGGCGGTGCGGCGACGTGGCGGAACCGGAGTCAGGTGACTGATGTGCGCCGCCCCGACCTCGCCGAGGGTCGACGGTGCGACCGGACGACCGTCGTCCGTCGGAGAGGAAGACCGATGACCCAGCCCGTGGAACCCGTTCTCGAACCAGCAGCGCAGGCCTTCGCCGACGCGAACGCCAACCCGCCGTTCCTGTTCCAGCTCTCGCCCGAGGAGGGGCGCACGATCGTGAACGGCGTGCAGTCGGACCCGCCGCCCGTGCTGCCCGCCGCCGACATCTCCGACCTGACCGTCGAGGGCGGACCGACCGGATCGGTGCGCGTGCGCATCATCCGGCCCGCCGGGAGCACCGGCGTCCTGCCGGTGATCCTGTACGTCCACGGCCTGGGTTGGGTGTTCGGCGGCCCGCAGACCCACGACCGTCTGGTGCGCGAACTCGCGGTGGGAACGGGCGCCGCGGTGGTCTTCCCCGACTACGACCTCGCGCCCGAGAAGAAGTACCCGACGCAGATCGAGCAGGTGTACGCGGTCGCGGACTGGCTGTCGATGAACGGCCCGGAGCAGAGCCTGGACACCTCGCGCATCGCGATCGCGGGGGACTCGGTCGGCGGCAACATGGCCGCGGTGACCACGATCCTCGCCAAGCAGCGTGGCGGGGTGTCGTTCGTCGGGCAGCTGCTCTACTACCCGGTCACCGACGCCTCGTTCGACACCTCGAGCTACCACCAGTTCGCCGAGGGGTACTTCCTCGCACGCGAGGGCATGCAGTGGTTCTGGGACCAATACACGACCGATCCCGCGGAACGCGCGGAGATCACCGCGTCGCCGCTGCGGGCGTCGGTCGAGGAGCTGTCGGGACTGCCGCAGGCCCTGGTCGTCGTCGGTGAGGCCGACGTCCTGCGGGACGAGGGTGAGGCGTACGCCGCCAAGCTCCGCGCGGCCGGGGTCCCCATCACGACGGTCCGGTACGGCGGCATCGTCCACGACTTCGTCGGCCTCAACCCGCTGCGTCGCACGTACGCCGCGGAAGCCGCCATCGCCCAGGGCATCGCGTTCCTGCGTCGCGTCCTCGGGACCGACTGATGCCGGGTGTCTCGGCCGAGGCGCTGCTCGAGCGGATGGTGCAGGACGTCTTCAACCAGCCGGACGCAGGACAGCGGGCGTCCGCCGTCGACGAGGTGTTCACGGCCGATGTGGTGTTCGTCGACGGCGAGCGCACGGTCACCGGCCGGAACGACCTGGCCGCGACGGTGACGGCGTTGCTGGCGCGAGCACCGGGATTCGTGTTCGTCCCGGACGGCCCGTTCCGCGGCGTCGGCGACCTGGGCATGCGCCCGTGGCGGCTCGGACCGCCCGGGGGTGACCCGGTGCTGCGAGGCCTCGACGTCGTCCAGGTGGCCGACGGTGCGATCGCGCGACTCTGGACCGTGCTGGGCGACTGAGCCGGGAGGTGTCTCGGACACGGCGCCGACCGGGTCGGTGCCGTGTCCGACGCCCGCAGCAGGAGATCGGACTCAGCGATCCAGGACGTCGCGCAACTGGCCGCGTGAGCGCACGCCGAGCTTCGGGAAGATCCGGTAGAGGTGGCTGCCGACCGTGCGGTGCGACAGGTGGACCTGGTCCGCGATCTCCTTGTTGGACCAACCGTCGGCCGCGAGGTGGGCGATCTCGAACTCCTGGGCCGTGAGTGACGAGAGCGCACCGACCGGCGGCCGGCTCCGGCGGTCCGGCTGGGCCGCGCCGGCCGCGCGCAACTCGGCCGCCGCCC
>NZ_JBTJEQ010000021.1:0-78671 GCF_054456675.1 Jatrophihabitans sp. YIM 134969 | reverse complement strand
GGCCGCGCCGCCGCGGCGAACGTCGCCCGCACGCGCCCCGCGGTGAAGGTGCGCACCGCCCGCCCCGTCGCGCCCACCGTGCCGCCCGTCCGGGTGCGCACGCACGTCGACCTGCCCCCGACGGGGTCGTAGTCGTGAGCATCGACCGAGCCCCCGGCGAGGGAGGAGCGGAGCCTCGACGCAGGAGCGACGGAGGAGCGACGACGGGCAAGCACACGGAGCAGCTCGCGGTCGTCCTGGCGGGCGGCCACTCGGCCGGTCACATCGAGCCGGCGCTCAACGTCGGCGACGCGATCCGGGCGGCGGACTCGCGCGCGGTCGTCACCGCCCTCGGCACCACCCGCGGCCTCGACACCACGCTCATCCCGGCCCGCGGGTACCCCCTCGAACTCATCAGCCCGGTGCCGTTCCCGCGCAAGCCCGGCAAGGACATGCTCACCGTGCCGCTGCGAGCCCGCGCCGCCGTGAACGAGACGGCCGAGGTGCTGGACCGGTTGCACGCCGACGTCGTGGTCGGCTTCGGCGGCTACGTCGCGCTGCCCGCCTACCTCGCCGCCCGCAAGCGCAAGATCCCGATCGTCGTGCACGAGGCGAACGCGGGAGCGGGGCTCGCCAACAAGGTCGGCGCGCGGTTGACCCCCTACGTCTTCACCGCCGGCCCGGGCATCGACCTGCCGCACGCCCACCCGGTCGGCATCCCGCTGCGGGCGAGCATCGCGCACCTCGACCGTCCGGCCCGGCGTGCGGGCGCCCGTGCGGGGTTCGGCCTGGACCCCGACCGACCCACCCTGCTGGTCACCGGTGGCTCGCAGGGGGCCCAGGCCGTCAACGCCGCCGTCCTCGGCGCGGAGCGGGCCTTCGTCGCCGCCGGCGTGCAGGTGCTGCACGTGGTCGGACCCAAGAACGCCACCACCGCGCCGGAACGCGCCCCGGGCGAGGCCCCCTACGTCGTCGTCCCGTTCGTCGAGAACATGGCCGACGCCTACGCCGCCGCCGACTTCGTGGTGTGCCGCAGTGGTGCCATGACCGTCGCGGAGCTGTCGGCGGTCGGCCTGCCCGCGGCGTACGTCCCGTTGCCACTGCGCGGTGGCGAGCAGGGCCGCAACGCCACCGCGGCCGTCGCTGCCGGGGGCGCCCTGGTCGTCGACAACGAGCGCTTCGACGCGGACTACGTGCGCGAGACGGTGCTGCCGATCCTCACCGACCCGCCGCTGCTGGCCTCGATGAGCGCCAAGGCCGAGGGCAGCGGCTCGCGGGACGCCGCGCAGCACATCGCCAAGAAGGCCTTGTGGCTCGCGGTGAAGCACGCCTCGGGGGAGTACTGACCGTGACCCGCCCGACGAAGGACGCCAGCGAGGGCCGCCCGGCCGACTGGGCCGCGCCCGGCAAGCGGTTGGTCGACAGCGCGCTCGACGACGCCGCCGCGGTCCCGCCGTTGGCGGATCTCGGCCGGGTGCACGTCATCGGCATCGCCGGCGCCGGGACCTCGGCCCTGGCCCGGCTGCTGCAGGGCCGCGGCGTCGCGGTGTCCGGCTGCGAGGCCCGTGACTCCGCGACGGTCACCGGGTTGCGGCAGCTGGGGATCCCCGTGCAGCTCGGGCATTCCGTCGACCACGTCGCCGCCGCCGACACCGTCGTGTTCAACACCGCGCTCGACCCCGACCACCTCGAGATCCGCGCCGCCCGCGAGTCGGGCAAGCCGCTGCTGCGCCGCGCCGCCGCGCTCGCGAGCGTCATCGGCGACGCCACCACGCTCGCGGTCGCCGGGACCCACGGCAAGACGACGACGTCCTCGCTGCTCGTGGTCGGCATGCAGGCCTGCGGCGTCGACCCGTCGTTCGCGCTCGGTGGGACCCTCTACGAGGGCGGCGCGAACGCGCACCTCGGCACCGGGGACCTGTTCGTCGTCGAGGCCGACGAGAGCGACGGCTCGTTCCTGCTGCTGCGGCCGTCGGCGGCGATCATCACGAACGTCGAGGCCGACCACCTCGAGAACCACGGCGACCTCGAGGGCATCCACCGCGCGTTCCGGCACTTCGTGGACCGGATGACCCCTGACGCGCTGCTGCTGGTCGACCTCGACGACGACGGCGCGCGGCGGGTCGCCGAGTACGCCCGCACCACCGGGCGCCGCGTCATGGGCTACGGCTCGACCCTGGACGCCGACGTCCGCGTCGTCGACATCGAGGAACTGCCCGACCGCACCCGCTTCGCAGTCGTCGGTCTCGACACCGTTGCAGGGAGCAACGCTCCTGCGCGGCTGGACGTGACCATCGCCTCGCTCGTCGGCTCCCACATGGCCCGCAACGCCACCGGTGCCCTCGCGATCGCCGCCCGCTTCGGGCTCGACGTGACGGCCATGGCCGCGGCGTGGTCGACGTTCCAGGGTGTCCGCCGCCGGTTCGAGTTTCGCGGCGAGGCCGACGGGGTGCGCGTCTACGACGACTACGCCCACCACCCGACCGAGGTCGCGGCCCAGTTGATCGCCGCCCGGGCCGTCACGAACGCCACGGGTGGACGGCTCATCGGTGTCTTCCAGCCCGGCACCTACAGCCGCACCCAGACCTTCGCCACGGAGTTCGGGCTGGCGCTGGGCAACGCCGACGTCGCGGTCGTGCTGGACATCTTCGCCGCCCGCGAGCTGCCACTGCCCGGCGTCACCGGCGCGCTGGTCGCCGAGCGGGTGCCGGGGGAGTCCTCGGGTCGTCCGGTCCGCACGGTCTACGAGCCCTCCTTCGGTGCCGCGGCGGGCGTCGTCGCGGACCTCGCCGGGCCGGGCGACGTCGTCGTGACCATGGGCATCGGCGACGTCCACCTGCTCTGCCCGGAGATCCTGCGCATCCTCACCGAACGCTCGGAGGGCACGACACCGTGACCATCACCCGCACCCTCGAACGGCTCGAGCGCTTCGGCGACAGCGACGCCGACCGCGCGCTGCGCCCGCCGGTCGAGGCCGGCTCGCCGGGTGGTCCGGGTGGTCCGGGTGGTCCGGGCGTTCCCGGGGTCGAGCCCCGTCCGAGGGGTCGCTGGCTCAAGCGGGCGCTGGTCGGGGTGGCGGCGCTGGTCGTGGTCGCCGTGGTCGTCACCTGGCTGGTGGCGTTCAGCCCGCTGCTCGGCGCGTCCACCGTGCAGGTGCTCGGCACCTCCACGCTCTCGGACGACCAGGTGCGCACGGCCGCCGGTGTCGCCGACGGCACGCCGTTGGTCCGGCTCGACACCGCGGCCGTGGCCCGCCGGGTCGAGGCCCTGCCGCAGGTCGCGTCGGCCCGGGTCGACGTCGAGTACCCGTCCACCGTCACGGTCACGGTCGTCGAGCGTGTGCCGGTGCTGCGACTGACCGACCCGACCCGTCTGGTCGACGCGTCCGGCGACGCGTACCTCGAGCTGCCCGCCGGGGCGACCCTGCCGCGTGGTCTGCCGGTCACCGGGGCGACCGGCGACGACCTGCGCATCGCAGCCGGGGTCGCCGCGGCCGTCCCGCTGTCGGTGCGGATCGCGCTGGTCGGGCGCATCGACGTCGACGCCCACGGGCCGGGTGTCCCGCCGACCGTCCAGCTCGCGCTGGTCGACGGCCGGACGGTCGTCTGGGGCGACCCGAGCCGCAACCGCGAGAAGGGCGCGCTCACCGGAACGCTGTTCGGTCCCGGCGCACCCGACGTGTCGTGCACCACGATGGACCTGTCCAGCCCCGACCAGGTGGTCTGCCGGTAGCGGTCCGGAAACTCGTCGGTCGGCGGACGCAACAAACCGGTCGCTCGTGCGACCTCCCCACGTGAACTCCTCCGGTGAGGCCCTCGCGGACGCCGCTCCGCCCGGGACGGACGGCTTCGAGGCCGCCTACGACGACCTCTTCGCGCGGCACTGGCTCGGCCTGGTGCGCCTGGCCCGGCTCCTGGTCGACGACACGACCAGCGCCGAGGACGTCGTCCAGGACGCGTTCCTCGGCCTGTACCGCCAACGCGCCGCGCTCGCCGACCCGACCAAGGCCCTCGCGTACCTGCGCGCCGCGGTCGTGAACCGCTCGCGGTCGGTGATCCGCCGCCGGGTGGTCGCCCGCCGGCACCTGCGCGTCGCCGAACCCGAGACCGGACCGGCGGCCGACGCCCCGGTGCTGCTCGCCGAGGAACACCGGGCCGTGCTCGCCGCGGTCGAGGGCCTGCCCCGCCGGCAGCGAGAGGTCCTGGTGCTCCGGGCAGGCTCGTAGTAGGAGCACGGCCAGAACCTCGGCGACGCCGAGATCGCCGCCGCCCTCGGCATCGCCGAGGTCACCGTCCGCACCACCGTCAGCCGGGCCGCCGCCGCGGTCGGGCGCACGCTCACCGCCACGACACCGAAGGGAGGCCGCGACGATGCCTGACACCCACGACGTCGACCACGTCGACCCCGTCGACCCCGCGGTCGCACGCCGCCTCGCCGAGGCCTTCGGCGCTCTGGCCACCACCGAGGTGCCGGCGTCCGCCCCGCGCCCGGGCCACGCCCCACGGCCGGTCGAACGGGACACGGTGTCGCGCCGGCGTCGCCTCGGTCTCGCCGGTGGCGGGCTGCTCGTCGCGGCGGCCGCCGTCGTCCTGGCCCTCCTGCTGGGCAGCGAGGTCGACAGCGCCCGCCGGACCCCCACGGCCCCGCCAGGGACGGCCGTGACGACCCCGCCCTCCGTGCCGACCTCGCTGTCCACGCCGACCACTCCGCCCACGACGGGCACCCCGACGACCGGCGCCCCGGCGACCGGCACGCCCGGGACGGGCACGAGCGCCGGGACCGACACGCCGAGCTCGGCCGAGGTCGCCGCCGCGTTCGCCGCGGCGACCCGGGACACCCGCTCGGGCGTGGTGCTGGTGCCGGGCGGCTGGGAGGGTGCGGACCTCGACGCCGGCACCATCCGGTTCTGGCGCTCCGACGACGGCCGCACCTGGGCCGTCGACGGCACCAGCACCTACCTGCCGGACTTCGGCGCGGAGGGCACGACGAACCGGTACACGGCCTCGGTCGCGGACGCCGCCCTGCTGTCCGGGATGGACCACGCGACGTTCCTGCTGGACAACCAGGCCGCGACCGGCGACGGGACCGGGGTGAGCATCGCCTACACCGACGGTCCCGACGGCTGGGGCGCGATCACCGCGGGCTCCGACGCCGACCTGCACCCGTCGGGCCACGGCATCACCTCCCTCGGCCAGGACGGCGGCATGTACGGCGGCGACCTGCGCGACGGTGAACTGGTCACCGTGGACTGCAGTTCGACGGCGCCCGACAACGCCTCGTGCGGCCTGCCGGCCTACCAGGTGGTCAAGTCCTGGCGGTGGGACGGCGACCGGTTCGTGCTCGACCACCGCTCGGGCCCGGCGTCGTAGGGCGTCGGGGCGGGCCGCGGGGCGGATTCGGACCCGACCGACACGTCGCCCGGCGTGTCTGGCCGGATCCGGCGCCCGGCGTGGTTAGCGTCTGCGACACGGCGGTGGTTGACATAACGTTGACCGTCTACCAGAGGGTGAGACTTTCCGAGTCGCACCCCCGTCGCGCACCCGCCCTTCGCACGCCGACCACCCGGAAGCAGGAGTCATGAACGCACCGCACAACTACCTCGCGGTCATCAAGGTCGTCGGTGTCGGCGGCGGCGGTGTCAACGCGGTCAACCGGATGATCGAGGTCGGGCTCAAGGGCGTCGAGTTCATCGCGGTCAACACCGACGCCCAGGCCCTGCTGATGTCCGACGCCGACGTCAAGCTCGACGTCGGCCGCGAGCTCACCCGCGGCCTCGGCGCCGGCGCCCAGCCCGAGGTCGGCCGCAAGGCCGCCGAGGACCACCGCGACGAGATCGAGGAGGTCCTCAAGGGGGCCGACATGGTCTTCGTGACCGCGGGCGAGGGCGGCGGCACCGGCACCGGCGGCGCACCGGTCATCGCGAGCATCTCCCGCAAGCTCGGCGCTCTCACCATCGGCGTCGTCACCCGCCCGTTCGCCTTCGAGGGCAAGCGCCGCGCGACCCAGGCCACCGAGGGCATCGAGGCGCTGCGCGCCGAGTGCGACACCCTCATCGTGATCCCGAACGACCGCCTGCTGCAGATCTCCGAGGCGAACGTGTCGGTCATGGACGCCTTCCGCAGCGCCGACCAGGTCCTGCTCTCCGGTGTCCAGGGCATCACGGACCTCATCACCACCCCGGGCCTGATCAACCTCGACTTCGCCGACGTCAAGTCGGTCATGAGCGGGGCGGGCTCGGCCCTCATGGGCATCGGCGCGGCCCGCGGCGACAACCGGGCGCGCACCGCCGCGGAGATCGCGATCGCCAGCCCGCTGCTCGAGGCGAGCATGGAGGGCGCCCACGGCGTCCTGCTGTCGATCCAGGGTGGCTCCGACCTCGGCCTGTTCGAGATCAACGAGGCCGCCTCGCTGGTCGCCGACGCCGCACACCCCGACGCCAACATCATCTTCGGTGCCGTCATCGACGACACCCTGGGTGACGAGGTCAAGGTGACGGTCATCGCCGCGGGCTTCGACTCGGGTCAGCTGCCCTACAAGAAGGTCGACGTCCGGCGCGACACCCCGCCGGCGAGCGAGACCCCGGCCTACGACCGGCTCGCCGCGGCCACGCCGCCGCGGGAGGCTGACAACCGCACGTCCGGCGGCTGGCCGCTCGGCCACGGCGCCGGCAACTCGGCCTTCGGTCCGAGCGGCGGCGCCATCGAGCGCCCCGGCAGCCGCACGCCGATCGGCATGGACGAGGACCTCGACGTCCCGGACTTCCTGAAGAACTGAGCTGAGACCGGTTCCCGACGACGATGCGCGGCCGACCGAGCCCGGCCCGACCGGTCACGCCGCGCCCACCCCGGAGCGCCTCGCTCAGGTCAGCGACGCCCTGAGCGGGGTCCGGTCCCGGATCGCCGCCGCCGCCACCGCGGCCGGGCGGGACCCGGGAGCGGTCACGCTCGTCGCGGTGACCAAGACCCGCCCGGCGTCCGACGTGCTCGCCCTCGCCGCGCTCGGCGTCGGTGACGTCGGGGAGAACAAGGACCAGGAGGCGCGCGTCAAGCACGCCGAGGTCGCCGCCGAACCGGCCGAACCGGGCGCCGGGGCGTTGGACGTCGTGCCGCTGCGTTGGCACCTGGTCGGGCAACTGCAGTCGAACAAGGCGAACAGCGTCGCCCGCTATGCCCACGCCGTGCACTCGCTCGACCGCGCCAAGCTCGTCACCGCGCTCGACCGCGGGGTCAACCGGGCCTCCAGCGCCCGCGAGCGCACCGCGCCCGGACGCCTGCAGGTCTTCGTCCAGGTGAGCCTCGACGGTGACCCCGAGCGCGGGGGAGCGGTGGCCGCGGACGTCCCGGCCCTCGCCGACGCCGTCGCCACGGCGGCGTACCTCGACCTCGCGGGCGTCATGGCCGTCGCGCCCGCGGACTGGGAACCGGCACGGGCGTTCGCCGATCTCGCCGCGGTGAGCGAGGCGCTGCGGCGTGACCACCCCGCCGCCGTGTCGGTCTCCGCCGGCATGAGCGACGACCTCGAGGCCGCCGTCGCCGCGGGTTCGACACACGTCCGTGTCGGCTCGGCGTTGCTCGGCCGCAGACCGCCTCTTCTCAGCTAGCGTCCGCACCAGCACTCCTGCGACCCCGTCGCCGTGGGAGCACACCACCACCAGGAGGAGCCACCGTGCCCGGAGCGATGCGCAAGATGGGCGTCTACCTCGGCCTCGTCGAGGACGACGACTTCGACGCCGACGCCGCGGACTACGACTCGACCGACCGGGACCCCTACGGCCGGCAGGACCGCACCGAGCGGCCGTCGTCACGGACCGGCTCCGCCGTGGCCCGCAGCCCCCGGGCCGCGACCGCCACGATGAGCCGCGGTGAGTGGTCCGAGCCCGAGGCCTACGGCCGGTACGAGGACGAGCCGGCCGAGCCCACGTACGTCGCGCCGCCCACCCCGGCCCCGGTCGTCCCGGCCACGCCGTCGTACCGGATCACCACGCTGCACCCGCGGACCTACAACGAGGCCCGGCAGATCGGCGAGCACTTCCGGAACGGCACGCCGGTGATCATGAACCTGTCCGAGCTCGACGACGCCGACGCCCGTCGGCTGGTCGACTTCGCGGCCGGGTTGATCTTCGGGCTGCGCGGCACGCTGGACCGGGTGACGGCCAAGGTGTTCCTGCTCAGCCCGCAGAACGTCACGGTCACGGCCGAGGACAAGGCCCGGATCGCCGAGGGCGGCTTCTTCAACCAGTCCTGACCCGGCACCCGATCCCTCCCGAACCTGCTGCTGATCCACACCGCACAGGCATACTGGTCCCGTGGGGCAGCTGATCTGGAGCATCGTGGCGCTGGTGGCGTACGCGTTGCTCGTCGGCGTCATCATCCGCGTGGTCGTCGAGATCACCCGGTCGTTCGCCCGCACCTGGCGCCCGGTGGGCGCCACGGCGGTCGGACTCGAGATCGTCTACACCGTCACCGACCCACCGGTCCGGCTGTTGCGACGGGTCATCCCGCCGCTGCGGATCGGTCAGGTCAGCCTCGACCTGTCGGTGCTGATCCTGCTGATCCTGCTCTCGATCGTCCGCGCGATCGCGTTGAACTTCGTCTGACCCCGTCACCCCCGCGACACGGGGGCGACACCCGCCGATCACACGCCAGCGGTCCCCGTTCGGGGGGTGGTGGCGTGGTGGACTAGCGTCCGGGCGGTAGCATCGTCTGCCGACTGCGGTGCCCGCCCTGCCCTGCGCACGGGTTGACGCTCCAGTCCACGTTCACTGTCCTGTCCCGCTCTCTGCACGCCGATCGACACGAGGTGACCCGCATGCCGCTCACTCCTGCTGAAGTCCACAACGTGGCCTTCCGCAAACCGCCGATCGGCAAGCGCGGTTACGACGAGGAGGAGGTCGACGCCTTCCTCGACATCGTCGAGGTGGAGCTCGCCCGGCTCATCGAGGAGAACAACGACCTCCGCGCCCAGCTCGGTGGCGCGGCGCCTGCCCCGCGGCCGGCCGAGCCGGTCGTCGCCGCGGTCCCGGACGGCGCCGACGGTGCGGACGAGCAGACCCAGGCCGAGCTCGCGGCGTCACGCGAGGAGATCCAGCGGCTGCAGTCGCAGGTCGGCGAGCTGGAGTCGTCGCTCAACGAGAACCGCGCGCAGCTCGAGCAGGCGCAGCAGCAGGCCGAGCAGGCCCGCCAGCAGGCCGAGCAGGCCCGCCAGCAGGCCGAGCAGGCCGGCACGGCCGCCCCGGCCGTCGCCGAGCAGCCGGCACAGTCCACCGGCCAGCTGCCGAACGAGCAGGGCATGCGCCTGCTCGCCCTGGCCCAGCAGACCGCCGACCAGCACGTCGCCGAGGCCCGCGCCGAGGCCGACCGCCTGCTCGCCGAGACCAAGGCCACGACCGAGACGCAGCTGGCCGAGGCCAAGCAGTCGGCCGAGACCCAGGTCGCCGAGGCCCAGCAGCGCGCCGACCAGCTCGACCGCGAGAGCACGGCCCGCGCCCAGCAGACCGTCCAGGACGCCGAGCAGCGCGCGCAGACCATCACCTCGCAGCTCGAGCAGCGCAAAGCGGCGCTGGAGCGGCGCCTGGAGGAGCTGCGCACCTTCGAGCGCGAGTACCGCACGCGGCTCAAGAGCTACCTCGAGTCCCAGCTGCGTGACCTCGACGCGAGCGGTCGTTCGGAGCCCGCCGCGGTTCCCAGCGACAACGGCTCGGTCGACGCGCACTGACGTCCGCCGCGCAGGACTCCGGTAGCCGGTGACGACCTCCGACACCGAGCCGGGGTCCGCCGCGCGCCGGGCCGGGACCCGTCGCCCCGGCCCCCGCACGTCACGCACCGTGCTGGTCGTCCCGGCGCTGTTGGTCGTCGCGCTCGTCCTGCTCGTCGTCGGCCTGATCAGCTCGACCTCGGCGTGGCTCGCGGCCTCCCTGGTGGCGAGCGTGCTAGCCGCGGTGTTGCTCGTGGCGGAACGGGTCGTCCAGGCCCGCCGGTCGGGTCGGTCCTCGGTGGCTCGCGACACCGCGACCCGGACCGCGGACACCGACGCCGCTGACACGCGGGGGGCCGACACCCGGGCGGCCGGCACCTCGGCGAGCGGCGATCCCGTGCCGCCGGTCGATCTCGACGCCCCGGCCATCGACCCGGACGATCCGCAGGCGGTGTGGGTCGTCGACGGCCGCCCCCGCTACCACACCCGCGACTGCGCGACGATCGCCACGCTCGACTCCGAACCGATCCCGCGCAGCCAGGCGCTCGAGGACGGCTTCGTCGCCTGCTCGCTGTGCGATCCCGGCACCGCCGACACCCCGCAGCACGCCTCGACCTGACGCGTCGGACCCTCGGCCTCAGCCGGCGGAGGCGGCGAGCATCTCGGTGAGCTTGTCCAACTGGCTGCCCCAACCCTGCTCGGCGCCCGCCCGGACCGTCTCGGAGAAGTCCGCGACCAGGTGCAGGTGCAGGGTCGTCGTCGACGCGTCGACCTCGGTGAACGTGACGGTGGCCGTGCCCTTGCCCGAGCCGTCGGGGAAGCCGTCGTCGTCCCAGACGATCCGCGCGGGCGGGTCGACCTCGCGGATGGTGCCGCTGTTCGGGTAGCGGTTGCCGGTGGCGTCGTCGACCATGTCGAAGGCCATCCGCCCGCCCGGCCGCAGGTCCAGCACGATGGACTCCCGCGGGGTGGTGAGCCCGCGGGGGCCCCACCACTGCGCCATCTGATCGGGGTCGGTCCAGGCGTCCCACACCAGCTGGCGCGGTGCCGCGTAGGTGCGCGTGAACGTCAGCTCGACCATCTCAGTCCTCCGTCGGGCGTTGCAGTCGGGCGAGGTGCTCACCGAGCCGGTCGAGCGATCCCTCGTAGAAGTGGCGGTAGTGCGCGAGCCAGGCGCCGGCGTCGGCCAGCGGATCGGCCCGCAGGTGGGCCGGACGTTGCTGGGCGGTGCGGCCGCGGGTGACCAGGCCCGCGCGTTCGAGCACCTTCAGGTGCTTGCTGACCGCCTGCAGCGAGATGGCCGGGAACAGCGCGGCCAACTCGTTCACGGTGGCGTCACCGTCGGTCAGGCGCGCGAGGATCGCCCGCCGCGTCGGATCGGCGAGGGCGCCGAACGTGACGCTGAGGGTGTCGTCCGCGGCCACGGGTGGCACAGCCTCAGGCCTTGACCAGGTCGACCAGCAGCATGCCGCTCGGCGCGGCCTGGCTGCGGGCCACGGTGAACGTCGACGGCGTGCCGCCGGTGAACAGGCGGCGGCCCTCGCCCAGCACGATCGGGGCGATGAGGAGGCGGTACTCGTCGATGAGTCCCCCGGCCCGCAGCGTCTCCGAGAGCTGGCCGCTGCCGTAGACCACGAGGTGGCCGTCGAGGCCCGCCACCTGCTCGACGACGTCGCCGGTGAGGAACGCGGCGTTCCACGTCGGCTCGGTGAGCGTCGAGGTCGGGACGTACTTGCCGATCGAGTTCATGATGTCGCCGCCGGTCTCCGGGCTGTCGCCCGCCTGCGGCCACGCCACGCTCATGCCGTCGTAGGTCACCCGCCCCATGAGCAGCGCGTCGGCCGCCTGCATGGTCTCGCCCTGGTGCGCCCCCACCGCCTCGTCGAAGTAGGGCTGGGTCCAGGTCGGGTTCTCGAAGACGCCGTCGAGCGTGAGGTACTCGACCGCCGTGATCCTACGTGCCATGTCGTCTCTCCTCGTCCGTGGTCAACCGACGGGTTGAACACTAGGAGAGGCCGACGACGGTTGTCAACCGATCGGTTGAACACCTCAGGCGGTGGCGAACCAGACCGTCACGCCGAGGTCGGGGTCGTGGGTGACGAACCGGCCGGCGTCGGTCGTGAGCGTGCCGGGCGACTCGACGTCGGGCAGGGCCGCGCCGTCCGGCCGTCCCTCGGTGACCGTGGTGGCGAGGACCTCCGCCCCGAGTGCCTCACCGTGTTCGCGCAGCGCCAGCGCCGGCTCCTCCCGGCCGCCGACCTGCCACCACAGGGCGATCCGGTCGGTGACCTCGAGCCCGGCACCCTTGCGGGCGTCCTGGACCATCCGGACGACGTCGCGCAACGTCCCGAGGCGCCGCAGCTCCGGGGTGAGCTCGAGGTCGAGCGCGACCGTGGCCTGCTCGTCGCGCTCGACGGCCCACCCCTCGGCCGGCGACTCCGACACGAGCAACTCCTCGGCGGTGAAGGTCTCCCCGCCGATCTCCACCGACCCCTGGGCGCGCACCGACGCCGCGACCGCCGCGGGGTCGGCACCGGTCACCAGGGCGGCGATCTCCTTCATGCGCGGGCCGAACCGCTTGCCCAGCACCCGGAAGTTCGGCTTGACGACGACGTCGACCAGCCCGCCGGTGCCCTCGTGCAACGACACCAGTTCCTGGACGTTGAGCTCGTCGGCCACCTCGCGCCGCAGGGCCTCGGACAGGTCGTCCCAGCCCGGTGCCGCGACCAGCGCCCGCCCGAGCGGCTGCCGGGTCTTGACGCCCGACGCCGCCCGTGCACCGCGGCCGAGCTCGACCAGTCGACGCACCAGCGCCACCTGACCGACCAGGGCGGAACCGCCGTCCACGTCGGGGAAGTCGGCCGCGACACCGTCGCGGTCGACCGGCCACGCCGCCAGGTGGACCGAGTCGTCGTCGCCCCCCTTGAAGAGGTCCTGCCACACCCGCTCGGTGATGAACGGGACGAGCGGGGCGAGCAGCCGGGTCGTGACGTGCAGGCACCGGTGCAGCGCCGACAGCGCGCCGGCGTCGCCGTCCCAGAACCGTCGGCGCGAACGGCGGACGTACCAGTTGGAGACGTCGTCGACCAGCTCGGACAACGCGCGCCCGGCCCGGGCGATGTCGAAGCTCTCCCAGGCGGCGTCCACCTCGAGCGTGACGTCACGGGTCCGTTGCAGCAAATAACGATCGAGGACGTGGGAATCGTTGCTCAGTGCAACGAGGTCGTCGTCGGGTGACCAGCCGTTGGCGCCGGCGTAGAGGGCCTGGAACGACGCGATCGACCAGTAGGTGCGCAGCACCTTGGAGGCGATCTCCTCGAGGGCCTTGTGTCCGACCCGGCGCTGCGACCACGGCGAGCCCGACGCCGCCATGAACCAGCGCAGCGCGTCGGCGCCGTGCCGGTCCATGAGCGGCAGCGGTTCGAGGATGTTGCCGAGGTGCTTGGACATCTTGCGGCCGTCCTCGGCCATGATGTGCCCGAGGCAGACGACGTTCTTGTACGAGTTCCGGCCGTTCACCAGGGTGCCGACCACCATGAGCGAGTAGAACCACCCGCGGGTCTGGTCGATGGCCTCGCAGATGAAGTCGGCGGGGTAGGCGGCCGCCGCCTCCTCCGCGTTCTGCCACGGCGCGCCGAACTGCGCGAACGGCATGGAACCCGAGTCGAACCAGCCGTCGATGACCTGCGGCACGCGGCGGTAGACGCCGTCCTCGCCGTCGACGGTGAAGGTGACGTCGTCGACGAACGGGCGGTGCGGGTCGAGGGCCGACAGGTCCGTCCCCGCGAGCTCGCCCAGTTCGGCCAGCGACCCGATGCACCGCAGGCGCGACGGGTCGGCGTCGTTGCGCCAGATCGGCAGCGGGGTGCCCCAGTAGCGGTCCCGCGAGAGCGCCCAGTCGACGTTGTTGGCGAGCCAGTCGCCGTACCGCCCGTGCTTGATCGACGCCGGGAACCACGTCGTCGCCTCGTTCTCGGCGATGAGTTCGGCCGAGCGCTGGGTGGTGCGGATGTACCAGGACGGCAGCGCGTAGTAGAGCAACGAGGTCCCGCACCGCCAGCAGTGCGGGTAGCTGTGCTCGTACGGCAGGTGCTTGGCGAGCAGGCCGCGGGCCTCGAGGTCGGCGACCAGCGGGGCGTCGGCGTCCTTGAAGAATTGACCGCCGACCAGCGGGACGTCGGCGAGGAACCGGCCGTCGGGGCCGATCGGGTTCATGACCGGCAGGTCGTACCGCCGGCAGACCGCGAGGTCGTCGGCGCCGAAGGCGGGGGCCTGGTGAACCAACCCCGAGCCGTCGTCGGTGGTGACGTAGTCGGCCAGCACCACGATGTTGGGGCTCGCCGCGGGCGCTCCGCCGGGCAGTTCGGTCGGGAACTCCAGCAGGTCGAACGGCCGCTGGTAGGTCCAACGCTCCATGTCCGCGCCGAGGAGACGCCCGATCTCGACGGGGGATTCCTCGCCCAGCATCGCGGCGACGGCGGCCAGACGCGGCTCGGCCACGACGAACGTCGAGCCCGCCGCCTCGACCACGACGTAGGTCACCTCGGGGTTGACCGCGACCGCCGTGTTGGACACCAGCGTCCACGGCGTGGTCGTCCAGACCAGCAGGTCGGCCCGCCCCGCCCAGGGTCCGGAGGTGAGGGCGAACCGGACGTAGACCGACGGGTCGACGACGTCGCTGTACACGCCGTCCTGGCCGAGCTCGTGGGAGCTCAGGCCGGTGCCGCAGCGGGGGCAGTAGGGGGTGACGCGGTAGTCCTCGACGAGCAGGCCCTGGTCGAAGATCGACTTCAGCGCCCACCACACGCTCTGGACGAACGCCGGGTCCATCGTCCAGTAGGCGTGCTCGTAGTCGGCCCAGTAGCCCATGCGCTCGCTCATGACCTCGAACGCGTCGACGTGGCGGGTGACCGACTCGCGGCACCGGGCGTTGAACTCGGCCACGCCGTACTTCTCGATGTCGGGCTTGCCGGTGAAGCCCAGTTCCTTCTCGACGGCCAGTTCGACGGGCAGGCCGTGGCAGTCCCAGCCGGCGCGGCGCGGGACGTGGTAGCCCTTCATGGTCCGGAACCGGGGCAGCGCGTCCTTGAACACCCTGGCCTCCACGTGGTGGGTGCCGGGCATGCCGTTGGCGGTCGGCGGGCCCTCGTAGAAAGTCCACTCCGGGCCGTCGGCGGTCCGGGCGAGGGTGCGTTCGAAGACGTCCTTCGTGCGCCAGAAGTCGATGACCTCGTGGTCGAGGGTCGGCAGGTCGACGTGCGGGGGGACGGGCTGGTAGCTCACGACGGGTACGTCTCCGGCTCAGGTGGTGCGGTGAACCGGAGGGACGACGCGCCGGCGCTGGGGCCGGTGGCCGCGGTACCACCCTCCTTGACGGCCCGGCTGTTCCGAACTCCAGCCTGCTGCCGCCCGCTCTGGTCGTGCCGTCCGGGTCTACTGCGGTGCGGACCCCGGGGCCCGCGCCGGTTCTTCCGGTGCTCGGAGGTGATCTGACGCCGCGTCCATGCCCCGGGCTCACACCGCCCCCGGGTCGCTCGTGCTGGGTCCGCGACGCCCGCTGTCCTCGTCGTCGCCCCGCCAGTCTATCCGGGTGGTGCACTCCCGTTCCGGCGTCGCCGTCGACCCCGATCAGTGGGCCGGTCGGCGGGCCGCGTGGAGGGGCGGCGACCGGGCACGTATCCTCCCCGCCCAACACGTGGCGCGTCGCGGCTCCGGCCGGGGCGCGCCACACGGTGCGTCCGACTGCGTGGTCGGGCTCGACGGCAGGGGTCTGGGATGGCAGCGGTGCCGCGCGGTGTCGGCAGGGCGCTCCGAGCTGTCGGGAAGCGGGTCGGACGCACCTCGGAAGCCTCCGGTTCCTCGGCCGGCACGACGGCTGCCGCGAAGAACGCTGCTCCGGCGAAGAAGACGGCGGCCCCCGCGAAGAAGGCGGCTCCGGTCAAGAAGGCCGCGGCCCCAGCCGAGAAGCCGGCGGCTCCCGCGAAGAAGGCGGCTCCCGCGAAGAAGGCGGCGGCTCCGGCCAAGAAGGCGGCGGCTCCGGCCAAGAAGGCGGCAGCTCCGGCCAAGAAGGCTCCTCCCGTGAAGAAGGCGGCCCCGGCGAAGAAGGCGGCCCCGGCGAAGAAGGCGGCCCCGGCGAAGAAGGCGGCCCCGGCGAAGAAGGCTCCTCCCGTGAAGAAGGCTGCCCCGGCGAAGAAGGCGGCCCCGGCGAAGAAGGCTGCCCCGGCGAAGAAGGCGGCTGTTCCCGCGGAGAAGGCGGCAGCCCCGGCCAAGAAGGCGGCTCCCGCGAAGAAGGGGGCCCCGGCCGAGAAGGCGGCAGCCCCGGCCGAGAAGTCGGCTCCGGCGAAGAAGGCAGCCCCGGCCGAGGAGGCAGCGACTCCCGCCACGCAGGCGGCGGCGCCGACCGAGACGGCAGCGGCTCCGGCGTCCAACACCGCGCCTACTGCGCCCACTGCGCCCGCGAAGCGGCCGTCGCCGTGGTCCGCGGCCGAACTGGCGGAGATCCGGGCCACCCTGGTCGCCCAGCGCGCGGAGATGCAGGACGACTACGACCACACCGTCGAGGAACTCGACACGCTGGCCCGCCAGGGCGCGGACCACGCGGGCGACGACCAGGCCGACGCCGGCGCCCGGACCTTCGAGCGCGAGCAGGAACTGTCGATCACGGCGAACCGCCTCGACCTCATCGAGCAGGTCGACCACGCCATCGAGCGCATCGACGCCGGCACCTACGGCTTCTGCGAGAACTGCGGCAAGCCCATCCCTAAGGAGCGGCTGCGGTTCCACCCGACCTCGACCCTCGACGTCGCCTGCAAGCAGCTGCAGGAGCGCCGCTGACCGCGGTTACGCCGCGCATCCCTGAAGCTCGACTCGAGGGTCAGGCGCCAGGCCCTCTCCCGATGGTCCGCTCGACCCGATACGAGGTTGCTCCGTTCTGTCGGTGCAACCTCGTATCGGCGCAGGTGGAGGTGGACCGCTGACCTCATCCGTGACCCTCGAGTTCAGGTCGAGGGTGCTCGCCCGCGGGTGGGCGCCCGGCGCGTGCGGGACACTGGACACGTGACCGACCGCGAGACCACGGACGCCGGGACCGGCGACGTTGCCACCCCCGCGACCGACCCGTCCGCGACCGACCCGTCCGCGACCGACCCGTCCGCGCCCGACCCGTCCGCGACCGACCGGTCCCTGGCCGACGGACCCGTGACCGGCTCGCGACCGACCCTCCGGCCGCGGCGCCTGGCCCTGTTCGGCGTCGTGGCCGCCGTCGCGCTGGCCCTCGACATCGTGAGCAAGGTCCTCGCGGTCGCCCAACTGTCCGACCGCGCACCGGTGCGCCTGCTCGGCGGCGCGCTCTACGTCCAGTTGGCCCGCAACCCCGGCGCCGCGTTCAGCCAGGGCACGGGGTTCACCGTCGTGATCACCGGCCTGGCCGTCGTCATCGTGGCCGTCATCCTCGTGACCGCTCGGCGGCTGCGTTCGCGCGGGTGGGCGATCGGCCTCGGGCTCGTCCTGGGGGGCGCGCTGGGCAACCTGGTCGACCGGTTGCTGCGCGCGCCGTCGCCGGGGAAGGGGCACGTCGTCGACTGGATCAGCGTGTTCGGGCCGAACGGCGAGCGGTACCCGATCTTCAACCTCGCCGACTCCGCGGTGTGCGTCGGCGCCGCCTTCATCGTCGTGCTGGCCATCCGCGGCATCGGCCTCGACGGCCGCCGCGCGGAGAAGAAGCCGAAGTCCTCGACGTGAGCACCCGGCTGCTGCCCGTCCCCGAGGGACTCGCCGGCCTGCGTCTCGACGTCGCGGTGTCCCGGCTGCTCGGCTACTCCCGCACGGCGGCGGGCGCCATGATCGACCGCGGCGACGTCGCCGTCGACGGCACCACCGGCTCCAAGTCCGACCGGGTCCTGCCCGGATCGTTGCTCGAGGTCACGATCGACGCCCCCGCCCCGCCGCCCCCACCCGAACCCGTGCCGGGCATGGCCATCGTGTTCGAGGACGACGACGTCGTCGTGGTGGCCAAGCCGGTCGGCGTGGCCGCGCACCCCAGCCCGGGCTGGACCGGGCCCACGGTCGTCGGTGCGCTCGCGGCCGCCGGCCACCGGGTGTCGACGTCCGGAGCCGAGGAACGGCAGGGCATCGTCCACCGCCTCGACGTCGGCACGACCGGCGCGATGGTCGTCGCCAAGAGCGAGATCGCCTACTCGGTGCTCAAGCAGGCCTTCCGCGAGCGCACCGTCGACAAGCGGTACCAGGCCGTCGTGCAGGGCCACCCGGACCCGTCGAGCGGCACCATCGACGCCCCGATCGACCGGCACCCGAACTCCGACTACAAGTTCGCGGTGGTCGAGGGCGGGCGCCCGAGCGTGACCCACTACGACACCGCCGAGGCGTTCCGCGGGGCCACGCTGCTCGACATCCACCTCGAGACCGGCCGCACCCACCAGATCCGGGTGCACATGTCGGCGATGCGGCACCCGTGCGTCGGCGACCTCACCTACGGCGCCGACCCGGTCCTCGCCCGCCACCTCGGCCTGACCCGGCAGTGGCTGCACGCGGCAACGCTCGGCTTCACCCACCCCACCACGGGTGAGTGGGTCGAGTTCACCGCGCCGCTCCCGGACGACCTGCAACACGCCTTGGACGTGCTCCGGGAGGAGAGCTCATGACGCGCCGCAAGCCGCCCGGGCTGAGCTACCGCAGCTGGGTCGACCAACAGGTCCGCGAGGCCGAGGCTCGGGGGTCGTTCGACAACCTGCCCGGCAAGGGCAAGCCGCTGCCGAACATCGACCGGCCCCAGAACGAACTCGAGTGGATCGCCGGCATGCTCAAGCGCGAGAACGTCGACGCCTCGATCCTGCTGCCGCCGTCGCTGCGGCTGCGCAAGGAGGTGCAGGACCTGCGCTCGACCCTCGCCGCCGAGCCGTCGGAGCCGAAGGTCCGCGCTCACGTCGAGGACCTCAACCAGCGCATCCGGGAGGCCCACCGCCGTCCGCAGGAGGGCCCGCCGCTGACGGTCATGAGCCAGGACGTCGAGTCCACCGTCGCCCGCTGGCGCGAGGACCGTGCCGAACTGCGCGCGGCCTACGAGGCCGACCGCGCCCGCCGGAGGGCCGAGACCCCGGCTCCTCAGCCCCGCCGCCACCACCGTTTCTTCCGGGTCGGCCGGGCGTGAACGTCGCGGACCACGCCGCGTAGGTCGGCGTTCGGGCGCGCCACCCGCTCGGCGGCGACAGCCGCGCAGTCCACGAGGTCGCCGTTGCCGAGCAGCACGGTGTCGCCGTCGCCCGCGGACGCCGTCGGGACGTCGGTCAGCAGGACGGCGGCGAGGTAGGACCCGACCTCCGACACCAGCCACGGCCGGTCGACGTCGTCGTAGCGCCAGGCCGAGAGCAACCCGTCGAGTTCGGCCAGCGACATCGCGTCGTCGCGCAGGACCAGTCCGTCGGCGCGGGCCGCGTCGCGCAGCCGGTCAGCGGAGCCAGGCACGGAGCGCGTCGTACACCCACGGGTGGTTCAGCAGGTGGAAGTGGTGCAGGCCGCCGAAGTGCAGGGTGTCGTCGGACGGCAACCGGCGGGTGGCGTGCCCGCGCGAGCCCGCGCTGTCGAACGTCACCAGCAGGTCGCCGGCGAGCCGACCGAACGCCGAGTCCGGTCGCGCGGCGAGCGTGACCCCGAGGGCGTGCACGGCGACGTCGTCGGGGAACGGGACGACGGTGCAACGGTCGGGCAGGTCGGCGTCGAGGTCGACCCCTTCCCAGTCGGCCGCGACCAGCGCACCGTGACGCAGGTCCTTCACCCCGACGCTGCGCCGCCGCAGGAAGTCCGCGAACGGGGCGGTCTGCGGCGTGCGGGCCAGGGCCGTCGAGGCCCGGTGCACGGTCCGTTCGAGCGGGGCACCGAGGTGCGGCGAACCGAGGAACACCATGTGGCGCAGCGATTCCAGCCACGCCTGCCCGCTCGCCTGGGCGACGGCGCTGCGCAGCACCAGCCCGCCCATGGAGTGCCCGACCAGCGCGATCTCGGTGACCGGCACCGGCCACCCGGTCACGACGGACTCGAACAGGTCGGCGATGTCACGACCGTTGTCGGAGACGTGCCGGCCGGTGTTGTAGGTGAGGTACAGCGGCGTCCAGCCCACGCCCGCCAACAGCGAGCCGTACGTGGTCGAGGGGTCGTCCCACTGCTTGGCCGCGCCCATGCGCCAACTCATGTCGCTCTCGCACAGGCCGTGGACGAAGACCACGACGCGCCCGGTGGCAGCAGTGAGGTCCGGTCCGAGCGCGGCGGGGTCGCGGCGCAGCGGGCCGTCCTCGGTGCGGAGCGCGAGCGGCGGCGCGAGGGAGCGGTGGTCCTGCTCGATCGTGTCCCCGAGGATGCCGCTGACGGCACTGAGGGTGAACCGGCCGCCGGGGGAGTCGTACGCGGGCGTCCCGCCGCCGCGGGCGGCCTGCACGCCGGCGCCGACCACGCCGGCGAGGGCGGGGACGGCCGTGAGTCCCACCGAGGTCGCGCCGTACGCGACGGCGCTGATGCCGTCGTGCAGGACCCGGACGGGCGCGGCGACCGGTCCGAGCGCGTCGAAGACCCGGTCGGAGGTGGCCCGGTGGACACCACGGGCGATCCGGCCGACGTCGGCCAGGGTGCGGCCGGTCAACCGGCCGGCGTCGAACACTTCGACCGGGCGCATACCCGCACGGTAGGCGGAGGGGGCACAATCGGGGAATGGTGCGGCCCACTCGCGGATTCGTCGGACGTCGTCGCCAGCGTGACCCCGATCACGCGTTACCCCCGGGGCAGTACGACGTCGGGGCCGACTGGCCCGTCCTCACCGCCGAGATCACCCCGAAGATCGCGCCGGAATCGTGGTCGATCAAGGTCGACGGCCTGGTCGACACCCCCATGACCTGGACCTGGGCGCAGGCCCATGGGCTGCCCGAGTCCGAGTACAGCGGCGCCATCCACTGCGTCACCACCTGGTCGAAGTTCGACACCCGCTTCCGGGGCGTGTCGGTCGACACGCTGCTCGAGGCCGCCGGGCCGCGCGCCGACGCCGCGTTCGTCATGGCGGGCTCGCACACCGGCTACACCACCAACCTCCCGCTCGACGACATCCGCGGCGGCAAGGCCTGGATCGTGTGGGAGTTCGACGGCCGCCCGCTCGCGCCCGAGCACGGCGGCCCGGTCCGACTGCTGGTGCCGCACCTGTACTTCTGGAAGAGCGCGAAGTGGGTGACCCGGTTGACGCTCATGGACCACGACGAGCAGGGCTTCTGGGAACGCAACGGCTACCACGACCGGGGCGACCCGTGGCAGGAACAGCGCTACCAGGGCGACTGATGGCGAGCCCGAGCACGGCCACCGCCTGGACCTTCGCGACCGTCACCGAGGTGCGCCCCAACGGCGCCCACGGGGTGTCCGTCCGCTTCGAGGTCCCCGACCGCACCGACCACCTGCCCGGCCAGCACTACGTGATCCGGCTGACCGCCGACGACGGCTACGTCGCCCAACGGTCGTACTCGATCGCCTCCGCGCCGTCCGAGCCCTACGTCGAACTCGGGATCGACGTGCTGCCCGACGGTGAGGTGTCCGGCTTCCTCGCCGAAGGCGTCGAGCCGGGCGACACCCTCGAGGTCCGCGGACCGATCGGCGGCTACTTCGTCTGGGACGGCTCACGTCCGGCCCTCGGCATCGGCGGCGGGTCCGGCGTCGTGCCGTTCGTGTCGATGTCCCGGTTCGCCGCGGCGGACCCGTCCGTCCCCGACGACCGCCTCGAGGTCGTCGTCGCGGCCCGCACCCCCGACGACCTGCTCTACGCCGACGAACTCGCGGCGTCCGGCGCCACGATGACCTGGTCACGCACCGACCGTCCGGGGCGGCCCGCCGGCCGGTTGAGCGGCGCCGACCTCGAGCCCCTGCTGCGCCCGGACCTGGCGGTGTTCGTCTGCGGCTCGGCCGTGTTCGCCGAGACCGTGAGCGGGTTGCTGCTGGGGCTCGGCGTCGCGGCGCGCGACGTCAAGATCGAACGGTTCGGCCCGACCGGCTGAACGGGAGCGTCCATGACCGACATCGCCGGGGACAGTGCGTGGGACCACCTGCGCCCCGAGGACCTCACCGCGCCGCTAGGTGAGCGCGACACCAACGCGCCGGGCGTACCCCGGCGGGCCGTCATCGTGGTGGGGGTCGACGGCTCGGAGACTGCCGGGCACGCCGGGGCGTACGCGGCCGGGATGGCGAGGCGTCTGAACGGCCTGCTGGTCTGTGTCTACGTCCACACCATCGGTGGTCTGAGCGCCGCGGCGCCGTCGGTGATCCCGGCGTTGCAGGAGGCGCAGCAGGACGTCGTGGCGAGCATCAAGCAGACGATCGCCGACGCCCAGAAGATCCCGTTCGAGCAGTTGGACATCGAGTTCGTCGAGCGCAACGGCAACCCGTTCAAGGAGATCGTGTCCGTGGCGACCGAACGGCGCGCCGACGCCGTCGTGGTCGGGGCGTCGATGCAGGCGGGTCACCGCCTGGTGGGCTCGCTCGCGGTGCACCTGGTGCGCGCGGCGCAGTGGCCGGTGACCGTCGTCCCGTAGCCGTGCGGGCGACGCTCAGTCGTCGTCCGAGCCGCCGCCGTGGCCGCCGCCCGAACCGCCGGACCCACCGGAGCTGCCGGAGTCGTCCGAGCCACCGCCCCCGGAACCCCCGCCGGAGCCACCGCTGCCGCCCGAACCGCCACCCGACGTGCTGGTCGAGGTGCTGGGCGACGTCGATCCGCCGGAACCCCCGCGCGAGCCGCCCGAGTCGTCGCCACCCCCGCTCGAGGTGGTCGCGCTCGGCGCCACCGAACCGTCGTCCGCGCCGTGGCCGCCCGAACCGCCCCCGTGGTCGTCGCCTCCGGAGCCGGACGACGACGTGGGGCGGGGCGAGGTGGGCGCGTCCGAACCGGACCGGTCGTCCGAGCCCAGCGTGAACACCGGCCGGCCAACACTGTTGCAGGTGACAACGATCTCGATCTTCTGGTCGCCACGCTCGAACTCGACCTCGGTGCCGTGGTGCGAGCTCCCGACCTCCCAGCCGTCGGCCTGGATCGCGCTGACCGAGGGCTCCTCGTACGGTCCGGCACAGGTGCCGAGGACGGCACCGCCGACCGTGACGTACCGCTGCGACGGACCCGCTGGTGCCGCGGTCGTCGACGTCGCCGTCGGCGTGGCCGAGGTGGTGGCGCCGGCGGCCAGTGACGGGCCGATGCCGTCGCCGAGCAGGGAGAGTGCCAGCAGGCCGACCGCGACGGCGACGCCGACGGCACCCACCCAGGCCAGGGCGTAGCGCAGCGGACGCGGAGGCAGGAGGGTCACGGGATCCAGGATGGGCCACCGACTCCCAACGTCACGCTAAGGCGAGCACAAGTCGGTCGTGACCGCGGTGCGGAGGGACCGCCCGCGCCGTTACCGTGCCAGCGTGCCGCACCTGCTCGTCGTCGAGGACGACCCCCGCATCCGGACCGGGTTGGTGCGCGCGCTCGGCGACCGCGGCCACTCGGTGTCGGCCGCCGAGACCGCGTTGTCCGGGCTGCAGCAGGCCGTCGAGCTCAAACCCGACCTCGTCGTGCTCGACCTGGGCCTGCCCGACCTCGACGGCGCCGAGATGCTGCGCATGCTGCGGGCCGTCAGCCGGGTGCCGGTCATCGTGGCCACCGCCCGCGACGAGGGGTCGACGATCGTCGCGGTGCTGGAGGCGGGGGCCGACGACTACGTCGTGAAACCCTTCGACGCCGACCAGCTCAACGCCCGCATCACCGCGGTGCTGCGTCGGGCGGCGCCGGCGGAGCAGGCGCAGGCGGCCCACGTCGTCGGCGGGCTGACCGTCGACCCGCGCACCCGCCGGGTCACGGTCGACGGCCGCGAGGTCGAGCTCAGTCCGAAGGAGTTCGACCTGCTGGCCTACCTCGCCGCCCGGGCGGGAACGGTCGTCAGCAAGCGGGAACTGCTGGCCGAGGTGTGGCGGCTGCCCTACGGCGGCGCCGACAAGACCGTCGACGTCCACCTGTCGTGGCTGCGCGCCAAACTCGGCGAGACGGCCGGGGAACCGCGCTACGTGCAGAGCGTGCGCGGGGTCGGTGTGCGCGTGGCCGAACCCCGATGAGGCGCCGCATCACCGCACTGGTCGCGGCGACGACCTCGGTGGTGCTGCTCGCGTTCCTCGTGCCGGCGGCCGTCCTGGTCATGCAGGTCGCCCGCGCCAACGGCGAGACGCGGGCGCAGACCGCGCTGCAGGGACTGGTGCCGCTCGTCGCCGTCGACGACGCCGGGATCGCCGACGCCGTCGACCGGGTGGCGGGCGACGGCTTCGCGGCGTGGGTCGTGGAGGACGCGCGGGTGGTCGCGGGCGCCGACCCGACCGGGGGGCGCCTCTCGGTCCCGCGGACGACCAACGCCGTCCTGCACGTCGACGAGGGCACGTTGTTCGTCCAGCCCGTGACCGTCCAGGGCGTGGTGCGCACGGTGTTCGTCCTCGCGCCGACCGCCGAGCTCACGCAGGGCGTGGTCCGGATCTGGGTCGTGCTCGGCGTGCTCGGGGTGCTGCTGTTCGCCGCCGCGCTGCTGGTGGCCGACCGCATCGCCCGCGGGATCGCCCGGCCGGTGGTGGAACTGGCGGGCGTCGCGGGGGAGTTGGAGGGCGGTGACCTCGCCGCGCGCGTCGACCCCGCCGGTCCGCGCGAGGTGCACGACGTCGGCGTGGCGCTCAACCGGCTGGCCCGACGCATCACCGACCTGCTCGCGGCCGAGCGCGAGGCCGCGGCCGACCTCTCGCACACCCTGCGCACCCCGGTCACCGCGCTGCGGTTGGAGGCCGGGTCGCTCGCCGACGACACCGAACGGGTGCGGATCCAGGGGGCCGTCGACGACCTCGACCGCGCCGTCGACGCCGTCATCCGCGAGGCCCGCCGCCCGGTGCTCGAGGACCTCGGCGAGGATCCCCGCGCCGACGCCGTCGAGGTGGTCCGCACCCGGTTGACGTTCTGGTCGGTGCTCGCCCGCGAGGAGGACCGGGCGGTGAGCTCGGACCTGCCGGACGCCCCGGTGTTCGTCCGGGTGGCCGCCCCCGAACTCGGGTCGACGCTGGACGCACTGCTCGGCAACGTCTTCGCCCACACCGCGCCGGGCACGGCGTTCGGGGTCGACGTGCGGGAGGTGGGCGACGCGGTCGAGGTGGTGGTGGGTGACGACGGCCCCGGCCTCGCCTCGGCCGACGTCCTCACGCGGGGGGAGTCCGGCGGCGGCTCGACCGGTCTCGGGCTCTCGATCGCCCGCCGCACCGCGGAGAACGCCGGGGGTGGGCTCACCCTGCGCCGTCGCCCGACAGGCGGGCTCGAGGTCGTCCTCACCCTCGCGCCCGCCTGACGCCCGCCCGCCGCGGTCTCGGCACCCGGGTGTCGCCCGCCCGCCTGGTGCAGCGGTCCGGCACCCGTGGCGGTGCGGGGGTCGAGCAGGGTCAGTCGTCGCTGCCGTGGCCGCCGCCGTGCGAGTCGTCGCCCGCGTCGTGGCCGGGGCCGTCGTCGTGCCCGCCGCGCCCGCTGTTCCCGCCCCGGTCGCCGCCCCGGTCGCCGCCCCGGTCGTCGGCGTGGTCGTCGTTCCCGTCGTGGGTCGGGCCGTCGTCGGCGCCGTGGCCACCGTGGCGGCGGCCGCGGTCGTCGGTGCCGGTCGCGGTCGGCGAGGCCGTGGGCGACGACGACGTCGGGGACCCGGTGGGGCTCGCCGAGGACGGCAGCGCCGTGGGGGAGTCGTCCGCGCCGTGGCCGCCGCGCTGACCGCCCCGGTCGTCGGTGCCGGTGGTCGAGGGTGACCCGGTGGGTGACGACGACGTGGTCGCGCTGATGCGTGTGGCGGGCGCGGCGTCGGCCGGGTCGGACGCCGCCACCGAGATGGCGGCGGCGGCACCGGCGCCGAGCAGCAGGCCGGCGGCGGTGACGGGGACGGCGAGGGCGCGGATGGTGACGTTCACGGTGGACCTCCGGAAGCGGTGTGACGTGCGTGCCGCCGGTCGGCGACGTGGTCAACCCTCCGTCGGCCGACGCCAAGCCCGCCTCGCCGCGATCCCAACGTTGCGCTAAGGCGTGCGGGAGGAACTGTCAGAGGTCCGTGGTCGACTCTTCGCATGGCTGAGATCGCGCTCTTCCACTCCGTGCTCGGCGTGCGCGACGGCGTGCGCGCGGCGGCCGACCTGCTCCGCGACGCCGGGCACGACGTCACGGTCGTCGACCAGTACGACGGTCGGGTGTTCGACGACTACGACCAGGCGAAGGCGTACGCCGAGGGGGAGCGGGGCTACCCGGCGCTGACGGCGGCGGCGCTGGCGGCGGTGGCGGACCGCCCGGACTCCCTCGTGGTGGCCGGCTTCTCCAACGGCGGCGCCATGGCCGAGTGGGTCGCCACCCACCGCCCGGTCGCCGCGGCGCTGCTGTTCTCCGGCGTCGTCCCCCTGGCCGACCTGACCGATCTCGAGCCGGGCCTGCGCTGGCCCGTCGGGGTCCCGGTCCAGACCCACTACGCACGCCACGATCCCTTCCTGCGCGAGGGGCGGGTCGAGGCGTTCACCGCCGAGGTCGAGGCGGCGGGTGGGGTGGTGGAGAGCCACTGGTACGAGGGTTCCGGTCACCTGTTCACCGACGCGTCGCTCCCGGCCGAGTACGAGCCCGAGGCCTCCGACCTGCAGTGGGAACGGGTGCTGGGGTTCCTCGAACGGCTCGGGCCGGACGGGTTGGAGGCGCTCGACGACGTCGTCTGACCCGGCCCGTGCCTCGACCTCCACCCGAGGTCCAGCGACACGCCACGCCACGTCCGCGCGACACGCCGAAGGCCACCTCGCGAGGGTGCAGAATCGACCACTCCGCCCCCCGCCGACAGCCACCGAACCCCGACCGCCCACATCCCAGATCTCCGACAGCAGAGGACCGCACGACTCCCGTGACCAGTTCGACCCCCTCACCCAGCGGCGCGGACGACTCGTTCGTCCACCTGCACGTCCACACCGAGTACTCGATGCTCGACGGTGCGGCCCGGGTGGGCGAGCTCATGGGCGAGACCGCGCGGATGGGCATGCCGGCGATCGCCATGACCGATCACGGCAACGTGTTCGGCGCCTACGACGTCTGGCGGCAGGCCACGGCGGCGGGCGTGAAGCCGATCATCGGCATGGAGGCCTACCTCACCCCGAACACCTCACGCTACGAACGCACCCGCGTGCGGTGGGCGAACGGCGGGGAGGACGACGTCTCCGGCGGTGGCGCGTTCACCCACATGACGCTGCTGGCCGAGAACAACCAGGGCATGCACAACCTGTTCCGGTTGGCGTCGCGCTCGTCGCTCGAGGGCTTCTTCTACAAGCCCCGCGCCGACCGGGAGCTGCTCTCGGAGTACGCCTCGGGCCTCATCGCCACCACCGGCTGCCCGTCGGGGGAGATCCAGACCTGGTTGCGCATCGGCAACTACCAGAAGGCGTTGGAGAGCGCGGCCGAGTTCCGCGACATCTTCGGGGCGGGGAACTTCTTCCTCGAGCTCATGGACCACGGCCTGGGCATCGAGACCCGCGTCCGCGAGGACCTGCTGCGCCTCGGCCGTGACCTCGGGCTGCCGATGGTCGCCACCAACGACCTGCACTACACCAAGGCCTCCGACGCCGACGCCCACGAGGTCCTGCTCTGCGTGCAGAGCGGCAAGACCATGGCGGACCCGAACCGCTTCCGGTTCGACGCCCGCGACTTCTACCTCAAGAGCCCGGCCGAGATGCGCTCGCTGTGGGCCGACAAGTACGACCTGCGCGAGGCGTGCGACAACACGCTGCTCATCGCCGAGCGGTGCGACGTCAGCTTCACCGAGGGCAACGGCACCTACATGCCGCGCTTCCCGGTGCCCGACGGTGAGAGTGAGACCTCCTGGTTCGTCAAGGAGGTCGAGCGGGGCATGCTCACCCGCTACCCGGCGGGCGTGCCCGAGGCCTCGCGCAAGCAGGCCGAGTACGAGGTCGGCGTCATCACCTCGATGGGGTTCCCGGGTTACTTCCTCGTCGTCGCGGACTTCATCCAGTGGGCCAAGGAGCACGGCATCCGGGTGGGTCCCGGACGTGGCTCGGGTGCGGGCTCGATCGTCGCCTACGCCATGGGCATCACCGACCTCGACCCGTTGCGGCACGGGCTGATCTTCGAGCGGTTCCTCAACCCCGACCGCGTGTCCATGCCCGACTTCGACGTCGACTTCGACGAGCGTCGCCGCGGCGAGGTCATGGCGTACGTCAGCGACAAGTACGGCGCCGACCGCGTCTCGCAGGTCGTCACCTACGGCACCATCAAGGCCAAGCAGGCCGTCAAGGACGCGTCCCGCGTGCTCGGCTACCCCTTCGCCATGGGCGACCGCATCACCAAGGTCATGCCCCCGCCGGTGATGGGCAAGGACGTCCCGCTCGCCAAGGTCTTCGACTCCACCCACGACCGCTACAACGAGGGTGGCGAGTTCCGCTCGCTGTACGAGCAGGACCCCGAGGTCAAGAAGGTCGTCGACACCGCGAAGGACCTCGAGGGCCTCAAGCGGCAGTGGGGCGTCCACGCCTGCGCCGTCATCATGTCCAGCGCCCCGCTGACCGACGTCATCCCGATCATGAAGCGGGAGCAGGACGGCGCGATCATCACGCAGTTCGACTACCCGACCTGCGAAGCGCTCGGCCTGCTCAAGATGGACTTCCTCGGCCTGCGCAACCTCACCGTCCTCGACGACGCCCTGCGCAACATCGAGGCCAACCGCGGCGAGAAGGTCGTCCTCGAGGACCTCGAACTGGACGACCCCAACACCTACGCCCTGCTCGCCCGCGGCGACACCCTCGGCGTGTTCCAGCTCGACGGTGGGCCGATGCGGGCCCTGCTGCGGTCGATGCGCCCGGACAAGTTCGAGGACATCTCGGCGGTCGGCGCGCTCTACCGCCCCGGTCCGATGGGCATGAACTCGCACAACGAGTACGCCGACCGCAAGAACGGCCGCAAGCCGGTCGAGGCGCTGCACCCCGAACTGGCCGAGCCGCTCGCGGAGATCCTCGGTGAGACCTACGGCCTGATCGTGTACCAGGAGCAGGTCATGGCCGTGGCCCAGAAGGTCGCGGGCTACTCCCTCGGTGCTGCGGACCTGCTGCGGCGGGCGATGGGCAAGAAGAAGAAGAAGGAACTCGACGCCCAGCGCGAGACCTTCGAGAACGGCATGCGCGAGCGCGGTTTCTCCACCGCAGCGATCACCAAGCTCTGGGACACCCTGCTGCCGTTCTCCGACTACGCGTTCAACAAGGCGCACTCGGCGGCGTACGGCGTCGTGTCGTACTGGACCGCCTACCTCAAGGCGAACTACCCGGCCGAGTACATGGCCGCGCTGCTCACCTCGACCAAGGACGACAAGGACAAGTCCGCGATCTACCTGGCCGAGTGCCGGCGCATGGGCATCACCGTGCTCCCGCCCGACGTCAACTCCTCGCAGGCCGAGTTCACCTCCGTCGGGGCGGACATCCGGTTCGGGCTGTCCGCGATCCGCAACGTCGGCGCCAACGTCGTGGCCTCGATCATCGCCACACGCGAGGCCAAGGGCGCCTTCGTCGACTTCCCGGACTACCTGCGCAAGGTCGACGCCGTCGCCTGCAACAAGCGGGTCGTCGAGGCGCTCATCAAGGCCGGGGCCTACGACTCGATGGGTCACCCGCGGTTCGGTCTCATCAAGGTCTACGAGCAGTCGATCGACGCCGTCCTCGACACCAAGAAGGCCGAGGCGATCGGGCAGTTCGACCTGTTCGCTGGGTTCGGTGGTGACGACGCCGCGGCGGGCGAGCCGGCGATCGACGACGCCTTCACCGTGGCGATCCCCGACGGCGAGTGGGACAAGACGGTCCTGCTGACCTTCGAGCGCGAGATGCTCGGGCTCTACGTCTCCGACCACCCGCTGTTCGGCGTCGAGCACGTCCTGGCCGCCGCGTCCGACACCACGATCGCCTCGTTGCAGAGTGCAGCGGACGACCCTGAGCTCGCCGCCGCCGAGGCGGGTGGCCGGGTCGACCGGCGTGGGGAGTTCGTGACGGTCGCGGGCATCCTGTCCGGCGTCAACCGCCGCACGACGAAGGCCGGGGCGCCGTGGGCGCAGTGCACCCTCGAGGACCTCTCCGGCGCGGTGGAGCTGCTGGTCTTTCCGCAGGCCTACGCCGAAGTGAGCATGCTGCTGGCCGAGGACGCGATCGTGGTGATCCGCGCCCGCACCGACCACCGTGACGACACCGTGAAACTCATCGTGAGCGAGGTCAGCGTCCCCGACCTCTCGGCCAAGGACGACCGCGGCCCGGTCAAGATCAAACTCCCGACGCAGTTGTGCACCGAACCGCGCGTCGAGCAGTTGAAGTCGGTGCTCGGCAGCCACCCCGGCACCACCGAGGTGATGCTGACGCTGGTCAACGGTGACCGCGAACGGCTGTTCAACCTCGACGACCGACTGCGCGTCACCCGGTCACCGGCGCTCATCAGCGACCTCAAGCACCTGCTCGGCGCCAGCAACGTCGCCTGACCGGTCCGTCGAACCGCCGGTCGTTGTCGGTGGCCCGCCCTAGCGTGCCGCCATGGCCTTCTGGCAGCTGACGGTCCACGCCGACGACCCGGAACGTCTCGCCGCGTTCTGGGCGGTCGCCCTGGACTACACCGACGTCCCACCGGTCGAGCCCGACACCACCTGGAACCGTCACTACCGCGGCCGGCTCGAGGGTGCGGACCGGTTCACCGACCGCATCTTCGATCCCGAGGGACTGCGCCCGCCGGTGTGGTTCCAACGGCGCAGCGAGCCCGCGGGAGGCGCCGGGCCGACCCAGCTGCACGTCGACGCCTACGTGACCGGCCGCGACGACCGCCTGGACCAGGACGCCCGTGCCGCCCTGGTCGAGGAGCGGGTCGCCCGGCTCGAGGAGCTCGGCGGCGCGGTGGTGCGCCGGACCCGGGCCGACGAGTGGCAGACCTACTGGGTGACGATGACCGATCCCGAGGGTCACGAGTTCTGCGTGGGCTGAGGGTCCTGACCCGATCCGAACCCGACCTTCGCGTCCTGCGATCGGCCCCTGGGTACGGAACTCCCCGTGACGAAGCCGAGGATCGTGGTGAGCGCGGCCGCGGCGGTGGCGGCCGTGGTGCTGCTGGCCGGGTGCACCAGCGGGTCCGACGGTGACGCCGGCCCCACCTCGAGCCCGTCGGCCACCGTGACCGACACGGTGACCGCGACCGACTCGCCACCGACCAGCACCGTCACGACCACGGCATCGGGCGGGTCCACCGGCACCTCGACCGGCACCTCGACCGGCACCTCGACCGGGACCTCCCACTCCGGGTCCGGACCGGGCCTGTGCACCCCGACCGTGATGACGTTCCGGGTCGGTCAGGGCGGGGGAGCGGCGGGCACGTTCTACGTCCCGATCATCGCCACGAACGCCTCGCACCAGCCGTGCGTGACCACCGGCTTCCCGGGCGTGGCCGCGCTCGACGCCTCCGGCAAGCAGATCGCGCAGGCCCAGCGGGAGACCGCGAGCGGCGCGAGCACCCTGGTCGTGCAACCCGGTCAGCAGATCAGCGCCCTGCTGTCGGGGGCCTCGATGGCGCCGGGGATCCCGGAGTGTCCGACCGCGCCGGCGATCCTGTTCACGTTGCCCGACAACACCGACTCGACCCGGCTCGTCGTGGGCCTGCCCGCCTGCAGCGGGGGCGTGGGAGTGCGGGCCTTCGTGCGCGGGACGACCGGGGGCCTGTGACCGTTCCCGTCCTGCCACAGCACGAGCCCAGCCGTCGCACAGCCGACGTGCCTAGCGTGGGCTCATGAGCTCGCCCGTGTCCGGAACACCCGACCCGCGCATCGTGGAGGTGCTGCCCGCCCGCGTCACGCTGGGCGAGGGCGACGGTCGGGCCGGCGGGACCGGGGGCGAGCGGCCCCGCGCCACGGTCTTCACCGGTGAGGTCGGCGAGTTCCGGCGGGGCGATGCCGCCAGCCGGTGGGCGCTCGCCCGCTACCTCGTCGCCCGCACCATCGGCGACGGCGCGGTGCGCGCCCTGCTCGGGGTGGCGGTGCTGTTCGCCGTCCTCACCGTCGTGCTGGCCGTGCTCAGCGCGCCGGTCGTGCTGACGGTGCTGTGCGCCCTGGTCGCCCTGGGCTGGTTCGGCGGCTGGCGCCTCGCCCGCGCGCTGTGGTCACGGCTGTCCGGGGGGCCCGCGCTGGCGCCGGTCCGGCACGAGCTCGACCGGCTGGTCGGTGAGACCCGCCCCGACGTCCGGCGCGAGCTGCGTCGCCTCGGCCTGCCCGCCCACCCCCTCGCCGCGTTCGCCTTCGCCCGCCGCCTCGGCGGGCGCCGCCGCTCCGAGACCACGGCGAAGATGCGCGAGTTCGACGTCGACCGCGTGGTCCCGGCCGACCGGGTCGACCGCGTCGTGCTGCTGCTGGAACGGGTCGAGACCACCCCCGTGTGACAGCCTGACCCCGTGACGAGGGCGGCCGGCACCGGATCGGCCGGCTCGGTGCCGCCGGGCCGCACTCCCACCGCGGGCGCGCCCGACGTCCGCGTCTCGCTGTGGCGCGCCGCCGCCGCGTTCCGGCTCGCCGCGCTCGCCTACCTGGTGATCGTGCACGTGCGGCAACGCGACCGCCTCGAGCACCAGGGCACCGGCGTGGCCGTGCTCGTCCTGGCCGCGGCCGTCACCGCCGTCCTCGTGGCCCTGGTGCTCACCGGACTGCCCCACCGCCCGCGGCGGATCCAGGCGGCGGTCGTCACCCTCGACGCCGTCGTGACCGCCGCGCTCACCCTGGCGACCGTGCTGGTCCAACGGTCCTCGGACTACGGGCCGGGCAACCTGCCGACCGTCACGACCGTCTGGGCGGCCGGGCCGTTGCTGGAGGCGGCGGTCGTCGGCGGCGTCGCCTGGGGAGTCGTCGCGGCGGTCGTCCAGTTCCTCGCGTCGGTGTTCGCCCACGGCACCGGCGGCAACGACTCGCTCGGCGACGGCACCCTCGCCAACGGCGCGATCCTGGTCCTCGCCGGGGCGGCCACCGGCTACGCCGCGAGCGTCGCCGAACGCGGGCAGGACCGGCTGGTCGCCGCCGCCGCCGCCGAGGCGCAGGTCGCCGAACGCGAACGGCTCGCCCGCGACATCCACGACGGCGCCCTGCAGACCCTCGCCCTGCTGCAACGACGACTGCGCGAACCCGTGCCCGACGCCGACCGGGCCGAGCTCGCCGAACTCGCCGGCCGGCAGGAGATCGCCATGCGCTCGCTGCTGACCTCCGGCCCCGCCCCCACCACCGGGGTCGGCACGGACCTGCTGTCCAGGTTGAGACCGCTGGCCGGCACCACGGTCACCGTGAGCGGGCCGGCCACGCCCGTGGTCCTCCCGGCCGAGGTGGTCGACGACGTCGTCGCGGCCGTCGCCGCCGCGTTGGACAACGTCGCGCGGCACGCGGGCGAGGCGGCGAGAGCCTGGGTGTTCGTCGACGACGACGCGGCGGACCTCACGGTCAGCGTGCGCGACGACGGTGTCGGCACCACCCCCGCCCGGCTGGCGGAGGCCGCCACCGGCGGGCGGATCGGCGTGGCGGGTTCGGTCCGCGGCCGGATCGAGGCGTTGGGTGGTCGGGTCGAGCTCTGCACCGCACCCGGCCAGGGCGTCGAGGTGACGCTGCACGTGCCGCGGGAGCGGGCAGGATCGTCCCCGTGACCGACGCCGCCACCCCGCCCGTCCGCGTCATGGTCGTCGACGACCACCCGATCTGGCGTGAGGCCGTCGCGGCCGACCTCGCGGCCGCGGGCTACGACGTCGTCGCCACGGTGGGTGACGGCGACGCCGCGATCCGGGTCACGCCGGCGGTGCGACCCGACGTCGTCCTCATGGACCTGCAGCTGCCCACGACCAGCGGGGTGGAGGCGGCCGGGGCGATCGTCGCCGCCGACCCGTCGGTGCGGGTGCTGATGTTCTCCTCGTCCGGAGAGGACGCCGACGTGCTCGCGGCCGTGACGGCGGGCGCCCGCGGCTACCTGGTGAAGTCGGCCGCCCGCGCGGAACTGCTCGACGCGGTCGCCCGCACGGCCGCCGGCCAGGCGGTCTTCTCACCCGGGCTCGCCGCCCTGGTGCTGGGGGAGTACCGCCGCCTGGCCGACCCGAAGCGCGCCGCGCCGGCCGAGGACACCCCGGTGCTGACCGAGCGCGAGACCGAGATCCTCAAGTACACCGCCAGCGGGATGACCGCGCGGCAGATCGCGGACCGGTTGGTGTTGTCGGTGCGCACGGTGCAGAACCACACCCAGAACACCTTGACCAAGCTGCAGTTGCACAACCGGGTGGAGCTCACCCGCTGGGCGATCGAGCAGGGGATCGCCGACTGAGCGACCCCCCCACCCGGCCCGCGGCCCGTCGCACCGCCGGAGCGACCCGCTCCATCGGCACGAACGACGCGATCGCGATGCAGTGGGGCAGGAAGATGATCGTCACGCCGGCGAAGACCGAGATGTGGAACCCCCACAGCAGCACGGCGACGACTATCCGCGCCCGGTCGGTGCGGGCCAGCAGGAGCAGCAGCGGCGAGCAGAACTCGGCGGTGATCATCGCCCACTGCATCGCCTGCAGCAACGTCGTGTGGTCGATCAACCACCCCGAGAGCGGGGTGGAACGCCGCAGCAGCGCCCGTTCGAGGATCGCGCCGGTGGCCCAGTTCCAGCCACCGAACCGCAGCTTCGCCCACGACGAGAAGAAGTAGGTCAGCACGACCGCCACCTGCACCGACCGCAACGCCCAGCCGGCGGCGGCCGAGCGGGTGGCGTCGCCGGAGCGGGCCCGCCCCACGGTCGGCAGGACGGCGAGGCAGACCAGGTAGGCGACCCGGTCGTGGTCGACCTTGCCGTAGCTCATCGCCACGAGCATCCAGAGCAGGTAGAGCACGGCGACGGCCGTCCCGGACGTGCGGGGCAGGCGCCCGGTCGCCGCGACCAGCGCCGACACCAGCAGCGCGACCAGGACGACGGTGACCGACGCCGTGGTCGGGGTGGGCAGGTGCAGCAGCTGCGACACCCGCAGCGGTTGGTACAGCTCGGACCCCTGCGCGACGTGACCGCGCACCCAGGACTGACCGAGGGCGACGTCGACCGGCACGAACAGGTAGACGAGCACGCGGAACGCGGCGATGCGTCCCAGCGGCACGGGGTCGAACCACCACCGCGCCACCGCGGCCGCTGGCGAGGTCACGTCGCCTCCCCGCTCACGGGGCCTGCCAGGTCGCGAGCCGCACGTCGACGGTCGCCGCGCGCCGGCCGTCGTGCAGGCGGAACTCCCGCCGCACCAGGGTGACCTCGACGACGCCCCGCGCGGCGTGGACGTAGGCCGGGCCGAGCGGGGCGAACGACGCCGGGTCGTGCTCGAAGGTCGACAGCCGCCCCTCGAGTTCGGCCCGTCGCGGCGCGCCCGCGGTGTCGGTGACGTCGACGGTGCGGCCGTCGGCCGTCCGGGCGAGGACGACGGCCTGGATCACCGCGCCGTCCGGGTCGTCGCGGGTGGCGTACATCCGGAACGGACCGAACGGGAAGTCGTGGTCCTGCCCCACCAGCGTGCCGGTGGTCAGCAGGGCCAGCACCGCGCCCGCGGCGACCAGGCGGGACACCCGCGAGCGGCGCGACAGCCCACGCTCGGCGGGTGTCGGCTCCTCGGTGCGGGTGCCGGTCATCGCGGGCGAGTCTGGCACGCCGCGGCCGCCGCGGTGCGGTTACTGCTTCTGGTCGGTGGGGCGGATCAGCACCTCGTTGACGGCCACCCGACGCCCGCGGGTGACGATCCAGCTGACGGCGTCGGCGATGTCCTCGGCCTCGAGACGTTCCATCTCGGCGAAGCGCTTGCGGGAGACCTCCTGCATCTCGGGGCGCAGGTGGTCGGTGAGCTCGGTGGCCACCGCGCCGGGCTCGACCAACGACACCCGCAGGTGACGCTGGGTGAACTCCTGGCGCATGGACTCGGCGAACGCCCCGATGCCGTGCTTGGTGAGGTTGTAGACGCCGCTGTTCTGGCGCGGGACGCGGCCGGCGACGCTGCTGACCAGCACCAGGTCGGCGACCTCGCGCGGGGCCTGCCCGGCCGCCTCGAGCAGGTGCGGCAGCGCCGCGTGGGCGGTGTACAGCAACCCCATCACGTTGAGGTCGACCATCCGCCGCCACTCCTCGACCGGCGCGTCCTCGATCGGGCCGAGCAGCATCACGCCGGCGTTCGCCACCACGGTGTCGAGCCGGCCGAACCGGTCGACCGCCCGGGCCACGGCGTCACGGGCCGCGGCCTCGTCGGTGACGTCGGCCTCGACCACCAACGCCTCGCCGCCGGCCGCGCCGATCCGTCCGGCCAGGTCCTCCAGCCGGTCGCGGCGTCGGGCGACCACGGCCACCTTCGCCCCCTCGGCCGCCAGCGCCAGCGCCGTGGCCTCGCCGATCCCGCTGCTCGCACCGGTCACCAGTGCCGCCGTGCCCTCGAGTCGTGTCACGCCCGACAGCCTGCCCGCCGCGTCGGTCCCCCCACACACCGGCCGTGCTCGGCATGCTGGTCGGCGTGGAGTCCGGGAGCGTCGTCGCGTCCCGGTGGCTCGGCCGGGTGGTGCGCCGCCTCGTGCCCGGCCCCCGCGCCCGGACCCGGCCGCGCGCCACGGTCGTCACCGGCACGGTGTGGCGCGGCGCCGACGACGTCCCGGCGCCCGGCCGGGTCACGATCGGGGTCGACGGCCGGCTGGCGACCGTCGTGCTCGACCGGCCGGGGACCCCGCCACCACCCCCCGACGCCCGCCTGGTCGAGGCGACCTGGATCGGCCCGGCGCTGCTGGACGCGCACGTCCGGCTCCGGTCGGGCGCCGATCTCGACCGGTGGCACGCGGCCGGGCTCGCCGGTGTGCGTGACGCCGGTGGGGTCCTGGCCTTCCCGACCACCGGCGTGGGCGCCGACACCGTCGTCGTGCCGGTGACCGCGCTCACCGACACCGCGCTCGCCGCCCGGCTGTCCCGGCTCGCCGCCGCGGGGGTCCGCGCCGTCACCGTCGACCTCACCACCGGTCCCGACACCGCCGCACGCGTCACCCGGGCGGCCCACGAGGCCGGACTCGCGGTCCTCGCCGAGGCGGTGACCGCCGACCTGGTCGGGCGGGCGCTCGACACGGGCGTCGACGAGTTGCTGCGGGTCCCCGGCGAGCGGTTGTCCGACGCGCTGGTCGAACGCCTCGCCACCGCCGGTCTGCGCGTGACGTCGACCCTGCAGGCCTACTTCTCGGCGGGGCGCGGGCGTGACGCCGCCGCCACCGCCGCCACGCTCGTCCGGGCCGGTGTGCCGTTGCGGTACGGCACCCGCCTGGGTCAGGGCGGCGGCGGCGGAGCGCCCGGGATCGACGCACGGGAGTTGGACCGGCTCGCCGACGCCGGGCTCGGGCGGCTGGGCGCGTTGCGGGCCGCGACCGACGGCGCCGCCGACGTGTTCCCCGGCCGCCGCGGTCGTCTGGTCGTGGGGGAACCCGCCGATCTGGTCGCGCTGACGGCCGATCCGCTGGTCGAACCGCTCGCCTGGCGGACCCCGAGGTTGGTCGTCGTGGGAGGACGGGTCCTCGCCGGTCGCAGCGGCTGACACATACTGGCCCCGATGACCGTCACCCCACCGCCGTCCGCGCCGGTCCCCGGCCCGGAGCCGTCGGACGTCTGGGCGCCGCCCGCCGCGTGGGCGCCACCGCCGCCCGCCGCCCCGCCGGCGAGACCCTGGGTGACCCGCCGCGAGTTGCGGGCGGGGGCGCTGGTCGTGGGCGTGCTGGTCGTGGTCGGCGTGCTGGCCGGGTTCGTGTGGCTGTGGTGGAGCCCGTCGCGGGGGATCGCGCTCGCGCTCGGCCCGCACACCCTGCTGCCCGACGAGACCGAGAACTTCGTCGCGGCCGACGGCCGGTACGCGGTCCTCACCGCCGCGGTCGGCGTGCTGGCCGGGGTCGGCGGCTGGCTGTGGCGTGCGGTCCGCGGGCCGGTGCTGGCGCTCGCCCTGGGCGTCGGGGCGGGCGCCGGGGCCGTGCTCACCGCACTGGTCGGACGTCTGTTCGGCGGCGGGGTGAGCGGCGCGGTGTTCGAGGGGCAGCGCGGCCCGATCGTCACGCCGCACCTGGAACTGCGGGCGACCGGACTGCTCGCCCTCGAGGCGATCGTCGCCCTGTTGATCTACGGGGTGCTGGTCACCGTGTCGGCCCGTGACGACCTCGGCACCGGCGAGGACCCGCCCGACGACGACCCCGACGCGCCGGACGCGTCGGTGTTCCCGCCGGCCTGAGTCCGGCGCGCCGCCCGCGCCGTCCGGACGGCGTCGACCAACAGGTCGGCGTAACGGCCCGGGTCGTCACTGTGCGGGAAGTGACCGGCGCCCTGGAAGACCTCGAAGCGGGCCTGCGGCAGCAGCTTCGACGCGTTGTGGCCGTGGGCCACGGGGATGATCGGGTCGCGGTCACCCCAGACCAGCGTGACCGGGCGATCGCCCGCCAGGAGCAGCTTCGACAACGCGGACACCCGCTGACCCGCGGGGTCGACGACCGAGCGCAGCGTCGACACGAACGCCGCGCGCGCCTCGACGTCGACGAGCGGGCGGACGATCCGCATGACCTCGCCGGCGTCGCGGGGGAGCGGGACCCGGGCCAGTTCGACGGCCTTGAACGCCGCCCCTCCGACCGCCTCGAGCACCCGCATGCCGAGCGTTGCACTGAGCAACCGTATGACCGGGCTCGATCCCGGCAGCGTTGCAGCACGCAACAGTGGGAAGACGTCCGGTCCGAGACCACCTGGTGACTCCAGCACCAGACCCTCGACCCGGTCCGGGTACTGGTACAGGAACTGCATGGCGATGCCGCCACCCAGCGAGTGCCCGACCACGACGACGCTGGTCACCCCGAGGTGGTCGAGCAGGTCGCGCAGGACGTTGGCGTGGGCGCCGAGGGAGTAGTCGGTGCGCGGCTTCGACGATCCGCCGTGGCCGAGCATGTCCACGGCGATCACCGCCGGTCGCCGCCGCGCCGGTACCGCGGCGAGACGGTCGAGCACGGTGGTCCAGGTGCGGCTGCTGTCGCCGATGCCGTGCAGCAGCAACAGGACCGGGCGGTCACCGCCGACCCGGCCGAGCTGCAGGTAACGGATGGTCGTGCCGAGCAGTTCGACGGTGCGGACCTCGGACGGCAACGGGATCTCCGGTCTCAGCTGTCGCTGTGCTCGACGGCGAGCATGCCGTCACTCGCGGGCAGGGTGCGCGTGGCGCGCATGAGGGCGATCTCGCGGCGGAGCATGCCGAGCTCGAGCAGCAGCCGCTCGCGGGCGGAGACGGTCGCGAGCAGGTCGTGGCGCTCGTCGCCGCTGAACAGCGCCACGGTGGCGACGGTCCACGACAACGACTCGCCCGAGCTGGGCAGGTCGAGGTCCTCGAGGGTGAGGTCCTGCAGCGCGGCGACGGTCGAGACGTACCGGTCGAACGCCTCGGTCACGTTGGTCACGAGCGGCTCGGGGACGTCCTCCTCCTCGCGCAGCGGCCGGTCGATCCACTCGATCTCGCCGACCAGGTAGGGGTGGGCGCCGTCGTCGACCAGGCGCAGCAGCCGGAACCGCCGCGAGCCGATCGTGGTGAGGTCGTACCGGCCGTCGGCGAGCGGACGGACGTCCAGCACGCGGGCCGAGGTGCCGATCGTGCGCAGGTCGTCGGTCGTGGCGGCCGGGGTCATGCCGGCGGGCGAGCAGATGCTCACGACGCCGAAGTGCTGGTGGATCGGCTCGGCCGCCTCGACGTCGGCGACCAACTGGCGGTAGCGGGGCTCGAACACGTGCAGGGGAAGCGGCGTGCCGGGGAACAGCGGGCCGGGCAGTGGGAACAGGGCGAGCCGGTCGACCCGGCTCCGGGTGGGGCCGCCGGGCGGCACCGCGCTGTCCACGGGGCCCACGGTAGCCACGATTCCGCGGGGGCGCCCTCACTACGATGGGGTCCCGTGGCAACCCCTGCGTCCGACACCTCCGGCCTGCGCCGCCTCGACCTCACCGGCAACCGGTCGTCGTCCGCGCACCTGCGTCGGGTGCTGCCCCGTGCGGAGCAGGACGTCACCGCGGCTGCGTCGGCCGTCGCCCCGGTCGTCTCCGCCGTCGCGGACCGCGGGTACGCCGGCGCCCGCAGCTACACGCTGGAGTGGGACGGTGTCGACGTCCCCGACCCGCGGGTGCCGCGCGCGGCGCTGACCGAGGCCCTGGCCGGTCTGGACCCGGCCGTGCGGGCCGCGCTCGAGGAGTCGATCGCCCGCGCCCGGACCGTCCACGAGGACCAGCGGCGTGTCGACGTCACCACCGAGGTGGCCCCCGGCGGCACCGTCGCCGAGACCTGGCGCCCGGTCGGACGCGTCGGCCTCTACGTTCCCGGCGGGCGGGCGGTCTACCCGAGCAGCGTCGTCATGAACGTGGTCCCGGCGCAGGTCGCGGGCGTCGGGTCGCTGGTCGTCGCCTCACCGCCCCAGCGCGAGTTCGGCGGCGCCGTGCACCCGACCATCCTCGCCGCCTGCGAACTGCTGGGGGTCGAGGAGGTGTGGGCCATCGGCGGCGCCCAGGCCGTCGCCCTGTTCGCGTACGGCGACGAGGACCTCGACCTCGAGCCGGTCGACCTGGTCACCGGCCCCGGCAACGTCTACGTCACCGCCGCCAAGCGCGCGCTGCGCGGACTCATCGGCGTCGACTCCGAGGCCGGGCCCACCGAGATCGCGATCCTCGCCGACGCGACGGCCGACCCCGAGTACGTCGCCGCCGACCTCATCAGCCAGGCCGAGCACGACGTCGTCGCGGCGTCGGTGCTGGTCACCGACTCGGTCGAGCTCGCCGACGCCGTCGACGTCGAACTGGCCCGGCAGTTCGCCGCCACCAAGCACCTGGACCGTGTCCGGGAGGCGTTGTCCGGCTCGCAGTCGGCGACGATCCTCGTGCGCGACCTCGAGCAGGGTCTGGCGGTGGTCGACGCCTACGCGGCCGAACACCTCGAGGTCATGACGGCCGACGCTCCCGCGGTCGCCGCGCAGGTGCGCAACGGCGGCGCCATCTTCGTCGGCGACCACGCCCCGGTCTCGCTCGGTGACTACTGCGCAGGGTCGAACCACGTGCTGCCCACCGGAGGCTCGGCCCGGTTCGCGTCAGGGTTGTCGGTGCAGACGTTCCTGCGCGGCATCCACGTCGTCGACTACGACGCCGCCGCGCTGGCCGAGGTCGGCCCGCACGTCATCGCGCTGGCCGAGGCCGAGGACCTGCCCTCGCACGGTGCGGCGGTCGCGGTCCGCCTCGCCCGGAGGGGCTAGTGGACCGCTCTGCCGGCGCGGCGCTGCCGCTGCGGGAGGAACTGCGCGGCGAGGTCCCGTACGGCGCTCCGCAGCTGGACGTCGAGGTCGTCCTCAACACCAATGAGAACCCCTACCCGCCGTCCGCGGCGATGGTCGCGGACCTCGCGGCCGGCGTCGCGGCCGCCGCGGGCGGGCTCAACCGCTACCCCGACCGTGAGGCTGCGGCGCTGCGGGCCGGACTCGCCCGCTACCTCGACGGCGACGGCGGACAGGGCCTGACGGCGGCAGAGGTGTGGGCGGCCAACGGGTCCAACGAGATCATGCAGCAACTGCTGCAGGCGTTCGGTGGTCCCGGCCGCACGGCGTTGAGCTTCGCGCCGACCTACTCGATGTATCCGGAGTACGCGCGCAACACCGCCACCCGGTGGGTGTCCGGGCGCCGGGCCGAGGACTGGACCCTCGACCTGCCGTCGGCCTTGGCCCTCATCGAGGCCGAGCGGCCCTCGGTCGTGTTCCTCACCTCGCCGAACAACCCGACCGGCACGGCGCTGCCGCTGGCGCACGTCGAGGCCGTGTGCGAGGCGGCGCCGGGGATCGTGATCGTCGACGAGGCCTACGCCGAGTTCCGGCGGGCGGGCACCCCGAGCGCGCTGTCGTTGCTGCCCCGGTTCGAGCGGCTGGTCGTGACCCGCACGATGAGCAAGGCGTTCGCGCTGGCCGGTGGGCGGGTCGGGTACCTCGCGGCATCGGCCGAACTCGTCGACGCGGTGCGGATCGTGCGCCTGCCGTACCACCTGTCCACCGTCACGCAGGTCACGGCGTCGACAGCGTTGCAGCATGCACCGGAACTGCTGGCGCGGGTCGACGACCTGCGCCGTGAACGCGACGACCTGGTCGTGTGGCTGCGCGGGCGGGGCCTGCGCGCCGCGGACTCCGACGCCAACTTCGTGCTGTTCGGGACCTTCGACGACCGGCACGCGGTGTGGGAGGCGTTGCTCGCGCGGGGCGTGCTGATCCGGGAGACTGGACCCGACGGCTGGCTGCGGGTGTCGGTCGGCACGCCCGAGGAGATGGCCGCGTTCCGCGCGGCCCTGACCGCAGTTCTGGAGTCCCCATGAGCAGGACCGGCCGCGTCGACCGTGTGACGGGCGAGACCAAGGTGCTGGTCGAGATCGACCTCGACGGCACGGGTCGCACCGACATCCGCACCGGGGTCGGCTTCTACGACCACATGCTGACCTCCTTCGGCAAGCACGGGCTGTTCGACCTCACCGTGCAGGTCGACGGTGACCTGCACATCGACGCGCACCACACCGTCGAGGACGCCGCGATCGCGCTCGGCCAGGCGTTCCGCGAGGCCCTCGGCGACAAGTCCGGCATCCGCCGCTTCGGCGACGCCCTCATCCCGATGGACGAGGTGCTGGTGCAGGCGGCGGTCGACCTCTCGGGCCGTCCCTACTGCGTGCACCGCGAGCCCGACGGCGCGCCGCCGACCATCGGTCCGGACTACGCGACCACCCTGACCCGCCACGTCTTCGAGTCCTTCGTGTTCCACGCGCAGATCGCGGCGCACATCGTCGTGCACAGCGGCCGCGACTGGCACCACGTCACCGAGGCCCAGTACAAGGCGCTGGCGCGGGCGTTGCGCGCCGCGGCCGAACTCGACCCGCGCGTCACGGGCGTCCCGTCCACGAAGGGCGTGCTCTGAGTTGAGCAGTCGCGTGGTCGTCCTCGACTACGGCTCCGGCAACATCCGTTCCGCCCACCGCGCCCTGGAGCGCGCCGGGGCCGAGGTCACGGTCACCGCCGACCGGGCCGCCGCGGTGGCCGCCGACGGTCTGGTCATCCCCGGTGTCGGCGCGTACGCCGCCTGCATGGCGGGGCTCGAGGCCGTCGACGCCCGGGCGGTGCTGGCCGAACGGCTGGGCGCGGGTGCGCCGGTGCTGGGCATCTGTGTCGGCATGCAGGTGCTGTTCGACTCCGGTGTCGAGCACGGTGAACAGACCGCCGGCCTCGGTGCCGTCGGTGGGTCGGTCACCCCGCTCGCCGCGCCGGTGGTACCGCACATGGGCTGGAACACCGTTGCAGCGGGCAACGGTTCGGTGCTGTTCGACGGTCTGCCCGCTGAGACCCGTTTCTACTTCGTGCACTCCTACGCCGCCCACACCGCGGCCGCCGAGATCGTCACGACCACCACCTACGGCGAGACGTTCGTCAGCGCGGTCGAGTCCGGGGTGCTCGCCGCGACCCAGTTCCACCCCGAGAAGTCCGGCGACGCCGGTGCGCACCTGCTGGAGAACTGGGTGAAGAGTCTGTGACAGAGGCAAATTCTGTGTCTTCTTGCGTCGTGACGCTGCAGGAGTACACGAAATCCGGTCGTGAGGGGTCGTCGTGACGTTGGAGCTGCTGCCGGCCGTCGACGTCGCCGACGGTCAGGCCGTCCGCCTCGTCCAGGGCGAAGCCGGGAGCGAGACCACCTACGGCGAGCCGCTGGCGGCCGCGTTGGCCTGGCAGGAGGGCGGGGCGGAGTGGATCCACCTCGTCGACCTCGACGCCGCGTTCGGTCGCGGGAGCAACGCCGAACTCCTCGCCGAGGTCGTCGGCGCGTTGGACGTGAAGGTCGAGCTGTCCGGCGGCATCCGCGACGACGCATCGTTGCAGCGTGCACTGTCGACCGGCTGCACGCGGGTCAACGTGGGCACCGCCGCGCTGGAGCAGCCGGACTGGGTGCGCAAGGCGATCGCCGAGCACGGCGACCGGGTGGCCGTCGGGCTCGACGTCCGCGGCACCACCCTCGCCGCGCGCGGCTGGACCCGCGACGCCGGTGACCTGTGGGAGGCGGTCGAACGCCTCGACGCCGACGGCTGCACCCGGTACGTCGTCACCGACGTCCGCCGCGACGGCACGCTCACCGGCCCCAACCTCGAGCTGCTCGAGCAGATGTTGCAGCGCACGAGGGCCGCGGTGGTCGCCAGCGGCGGGGTGTCCTCGCTCGAGGACCTGCGCGAGATCGCCGCGGTGCGCCTGTTCGAGCCGTCGGGGGCGGCGCGACGCGTCGAGGGCGCGATCGTCGGCAAGGCGCTCTACGCCGGCGCGTTCACGCTCCCCGAGGCCCTCGCCGCCGTGGCGGCGGTGCCGGACGCACCGGGGTCCGGCGGCGGGTTCGGCTCGTTCTGATGGCCACCACCGCCGAGTGGGTGAACGGCGCCCGCCCCCGCACCCTGTTCATGGCGCTCGCGCCGGTCGCGGCCGGCACCGGCGTCGCGGCCGCCGCGTCGTCCGCCGAGGCCGGGCCGGCGCTGCTCGCCCTCGTCGTCGCCCTCGCCCTGCAGGTCGGCGTCAACTACGCCAACGACTACTCCGACGGCGTCCGCGGCACCGACGCCGACCGCGTCGGCCCGCAACGCCTGGTCGGTTCCGGCGCCGCGCCACCGCGCGCGGTGCTGGCCGCGGCGTTGCTGAGCTTCCTCGTCGCGGGAGTCGCCGGTCTCGCGCTCGCCGCGCTGTCGAGCTGGTGGTTGGTGGCCGTCGGAGTCGTCGCCATCGCGGCCGCGTGGGCGTACACCGGCACCTCGAAGCCCTACGGCTACCGCGCGCTGGGCGAGGTCGCGGTGTTCGTGTTCTTCGGGCTCGTCGCCGTCGTCGGCACCGCGTTCGTGCAGGTCGACCGCATCACCGCCCTGGCCGTGGCCGTGGCGGTTCCGGTCGGCATGCTGGCGTGCGCGTTGCTGGTGGCCAACAACGTCCGTGACATCCCGGGTGACTCGGTGGTCGGCAAGCGCACGCTGGCCGTCCGCCTCGGGCAACGACACGCCCGGCTGCTGTACGCGGTCCTGGTCGTGGTGCCGTTCGCCTGGGCCGTGTTCGTGGCGCTGGGGCTCTCCTCGTTCTGGCCGCTGCTGGCCCTGCTCGCCCTGCCGCTGCTCCCAGTCGCGCTGCGCCCGGTCGTGACCGGCAAGCGCGGGCCCGAGCTCATCCCGACCCTCCAGCACACCGGCCAGCTCACGCTCGCTTACGCGGTGCTGCTCGGCTTGGGCGTGGGCCTCACCGCGCTCTGAACCTCCCTACGGCCGGCGCCCGGTGAAGGCCAGCAACCGGGTCTGGGGGTCGGCGTCGTCGGGGACCTCGACGGCCGGAGCCATGACCCCCGGACGCCGCAGGGTGTTCTCGGTCGAGTGCAGCTGCTCCGACGCCGCGGCAACGGCCTCCGGCGGGAGGGTCTCGTCGGCGCCGATCGCGCGGGCGAGGTCCCAGGCGTGGACGGTCACCTCGGCGACGGTGAAGGCCGAGGCGGCCGCGGCGAACGTCATGGTCCCGAACGGCGTCTGCCAGGTGCGGGCGGCCGTGCCGGGGTCGGCCAGGCGCTCCTCCCACCAGGAGATCCGCTCGGCCCAGGCGTCGGGCAGTCGGCTGGGTTCGTCGACGACGTCGAGTTCGTCGGGCGTCGGTCCGCCGACGGTGGCCGCGAGCATCCGGTCGCGCTCGATCACGTGTCCGACCAGGTCGGCGACCGTCCACCCCTCGTCGGGGGTGTCGGCGGTCCACTGGTCGGGGGCCACGGTCCCCACGAGTTTCGCGAAGTGGTCGACCACCTGCCGGTAGAGCTCCAGTTCAGACGCCATGGCTGCGGCAACGCCCCCGCCCGGTGCGTTGTTCCACTTCGCTCGAACCATCCCGAGCCGCCCGGTGGCGTGGCCCGGGTGGGCGGCGGGCAGCATGGACAGGTGCGCCCCTTCGTGTGTCCCGTCGACAACGCCCTCCTGTCGTTCGAGGACCTCAGCTGCCTGTCCTGCCACACCGAGGTCGTCTACGACCGCCCGCTGCGCCGGATGGAGCGCGCCGCGAACGCTGCTGTGTGCACCAATCGCGAGCAGATCGGCTGCAACTGGGCGTCGGCCGGCGGCCTGTGCGAGGCGTGCGCGACCACCCGGGTGCGCCCGAACGACGCCGACATCGCCGGGGTCGCGGCCTGGGCGCTGACCGAGACGGCCAAACGCCGGCTCTTCTACCAACTCGACGACCTGCACCTGCCCACCGGCGACGTCGTGTTCGACCTGCTCTCCAGCCGCGAGGAGAGCGTCACGACCGGCCACGCCGACGGCGTCATCACCGTCGACATGGCCGAGGGCGACGACGTCCACCGCGAGTCCGTGCGCATCGGGCTGGGCGAGGCGTACCGCACGATGCTCGGCCACCTCCGGCACGAGATCGGCCACTACTACTGGCAGGTGCTGGTCGACGGCACCGACTTCCTCGCACCCTCGCGCCGCCTGTTCGGCGACGACCGCGAGGACTACGCCCACGCCCTCGAGGTCCACTACGCCAAGCCCGACGACGGTGCGTGGCGCGGCCAGTTCCTGTCGCGGTACGCGGCCTCGCACCCGTGGGAGGACTGGGCCGAGTGCTTCGCGCACTACCTGCTCATCACCGACACCGTGCAGACGGCGGCGACCTGGCAGGTGACCATCGCCGGGCCGGTGACGCAGCCCCTGGTGAACAACCTCGCCTCGCTGTCGTCGTACCCGATCGACCGGCCGCTCGCGTTCGACGCGCTGATCTCGACCTGGCTGCCGTTGTCCTACGCGCTCAACGCCGTCAACCGCAGCCTGGGCCAGGAGGACGCCTACCCGTTCGTGCTGTCGGCGCCGGTGCTCACCAAGGTGCGGTTCGTCGCCGAGGTCGTCACGTCCGGCACGGCGGTCTGAGGTGGTCGAACCCGACGCGGACGGTGTCCGCTCGCGGGTGCTGCCCGGCGGGTTCGTGGTGTCCGACGACCCCACACTCGTCGACCTCGACGCCGTCTGGCAGTTCCTGAAGGCCGAGGCCTACTGGGGCCGCGACCGCACCCTGGAGGACCTCGAGGCGCAGATCGCGAACGCCTGGCGGGTCGTGGGCGTCTACACCGACGACGACGCCGCCGACCAGATCGGGTTCTGCCGGGCGTGGTCGGACACCGTGCGCAACGCCTACCTCGCCGACGTCTACGTCCTCGGCTCGCACCGCGGCCGCGGACTCGGCGCGGCCCTCGTACGGCACATGGTCGACGACGGCCCCGGCGCGAACTTCCGCTGGCTGCTGCACACCGCCGACGCCCACGAGCTCTACGCCCGCTCCGGTTTCGAGCGTCCGGACCGGACGTTGCTCGAACGGCCGTCCGGGTGGTCCGGGACGATGGACGCGTGAGCCTCGCCGTCCGGGTCATCCCGTGCCTCGACGTCGACGCCGGCCGGGTGGTCAAGGGCGTCAACTTCGCGGGTCTGCGCGACGCCGGTGACCCGGTGGAACTCGCCCGCCGCTACGACGAGCAGGGCGCCGACGAGCTCACCTTCCTCGACGTCACCGCGTCGTCGGCCGGCCGCGCGACGACGTTCGACGTCGTCCGCCGCACCGCCGAGCAGGTGTTCATCCCGCTGACCGTCGGGGGTGGGGTCCGCACGGTCGACGACGTCGACGCGCTCCTGCGCGCCGGCGCCGACAAGGTCGGGGTCAACACCGCGGCCATCGCCCGGCCGGAACTCGTCGCGCAGATCGCGCACCGGTTCGGTCGGCAGGTGCTGGTGCTCTCGGTCGACGCCCGCCGGGTGCGACCCGGCGACCCGCCCACGCCGTCGGGGTTCGAGGTCACCACGCACGGCGGCCGGCAGGGCACCGGCATCGACGCCGCCGAGTGGGCCGCCCGCGCCGCCGACCTCGGCGCCGGCGAGATCCTGCTCAACTCCATGGACGCCGACGGCACCCGGGACGGCTTCGACCTGCCGCTCGTCTCCCTCGTCCGGGCCGCGGTGTCGGTGCCGGTCATCGCCAGCGGCGGCGCGGGCAAGCTGGCCGACTTCGCGCCGGCCGTGCACGCCGGCGCCGACGCCGTCCTCGCGGCCAGCGTCTTCCACTTCGGCACCCTCACCGTCGGCGAGGTCAAGACCGCCCTCGCCGCCGAGGGAGTCGTGGTCCGCACCGCCTGAACGACCTAGGCCGCGGGGTGCACCCGCCGGTGCTCGTCGACCCGGTGCCCCTCGGCCTCGAGCAGGGGGACCTGGACCGGGGCGTGCGAGCCGTAGACCCGGCCGTCCGACGGCACCACCCGCCACCACGGCAACCCCGGTGCGCACCGCAGCACGTTCGCGACCGCCTGGGCGGCGCGCGGCCGACCCAGTTCGAGGGCGATCTCGGCGTACGTCACGACCTCGCCGCGCTCGAGCGCCGCGACCGTCTCGACCACCTCGCGCTGGAACGGCGTCGGGACGTGGTCGGCCGGCCAAGGCCGTGCGTGCGGCGGCATCGGGTCCGGACGGACGGCGCGGGGCACGCCGACACGGTAGGCGGCCGGCGGGCGGCGGCCCGAACGCCGTGGCACCATCCCTGCCGTGGCGCGTGAGACGACGGACGGTGAGTTCCGGGTCCCCGAGGACGTGGAGGCCGAGGAGGCCCGACGGGCGGCGCTGCTCACCGACGACACCGACGCCGCGACCGACGAGGACGAGCAGAGCCGTCCGAGCCGCCGGTGGCGGCGGGAGCGCCACGCCGAGCCGGTCGACCTCGGCAGCGTCGACCTGACCACGACACCCGGTCCGGTGGTCGGTGCCGTGGCCCTCGGGGTCGTCGCGGCACCGCTGCTCGGGGTCTACGCCGTCCTGTTCGTCTCGCGGTACTTCCTGGAGCCCGGGGTCTCGCCGGACATCACGTCGAGTTGGACCGGGGAGGGGATCGCGGGGGTCGTCGCGGCGGTGCTCGCGATCGTCATGCTCGTCATCGTCGCCCGGGCCGCGGGCGGGCGCGGGCTGCCGGTGTTCGTCGGCGCCCAGGTCGTGGTCGTCGGCACCTGCGCCTACCTGCTGTCCGACGACGCCCACGGCGGCCGGTCGGTGACGATCGCCGTGCTGGTCCTGTCCGTGGTCGCGATCGGACTCGCCCTGACGCCGGTGTCGCGACGCTGGTTCGCCGCGCACACCCTCGACCGCGCCTCCAGCTGACCGGTTCCGCACACCGCGGCCTTGCCGCAAGCGCCCTCACAGGTTGCGCACAGTTGAATCAAACCCGGGGCCTGGCCACGGCCCGCATCGTGGGGGCACAGGATCGGCACAGCAGAGGCTCAGCCGTCCGTCGCCCCGGCCGTGACCGGGACCCGGCGGACCCCGCGGGCCTCGGACAGGGAGCGACGATGACCATGACCAGTGACGCACCGGTCGCGAGCGGCCAGCAGAACCCGACCAAGCGCCGTGTGCTCGTGGTCGACGACGAGGACAACGTCACCCACCTGGTGAGCTCGGCGCTGCGGTTCGACGGCTTCGAGACCGTCACCGCCGACAACGGCCACGCCGCGCTCGCCGCGGTCGCCGAGCACGACCCCGACCTCATCGTCCTCGACGTCATGATGCCGGGCCTGGACGGCCTGGGGGTCCTGCACAACCTCCGCGCCGCGGGCTCGCAGGTGCCGGTCATCTTCCTCACCGCGCGTGACGCCTCCGCCGACCGCATCGGCGGGCTGCGGGCCGGCGCCGACGACTACGTCGTGAAGCCGTTCAGCGTCGAGGAACTGCTCGCCCGCATCCACGCCGTCCTGCGCCGCGCCCAGCCCGACGAGGCGCGCGAGGGCGTGCTCACCGTCGCGGACCTCGAGCTCGACGAGAACAGCCACGAGGTCACCCGCGCGGGTGTCGAGGTGCACCTCACCGCCACCGAGTTCGAGCTGCTGCGCTACCTCATGCGCAACGAGCGGGTCGTGCTGAGCAAGGCCCAGATCCTCGACCGCGTCTGGAAGTACGACTTCCAGGGCCAGAGCAACATCGTCGAGCTCTACATCGGGTACCTGCGCAAGAAGGTCGACTCGGTCGAGCCCAAGCTCATCCACACCGTCCGCGGCGCGGGCTACGTCATCAAGGCCCCGCGGCACTGATCCGCGCCCACCACCTGCCGTGACCCTCACCGTCCAGCCGTCCGCCCAGCCCGGTCCTGCCGGCGACGGCGGCGTCGAGGAGCTGCAGCAGCGGCCGCCCCGCGAGCCGCTCTTCGTCCGCGTCGGCCCACGCTCACTGATCAGCCGGTTGGTGAGCGGGGTCGTCGTGCTGGTGACGGTCCTGGTGCTCGCGATCGGCGCGTCGACGTTCTTCCTGCTGAAAGCGTTCCTCTACGACCAGCTGCGCACGCAGGTCACCGGCTTGGCCGGGAGCAACGGCAACAGCTTCAACTGTCAGCAGGCCACCGGGTGCCAGTTCGGGTACGAGGCCGCGCAGTCCGAGGACGAGGCCCGTCTGCAGTCCCCACTCGTCGAGTGGGTCGCGTTGTACGACCCCTCGCAGAGCCAGGTCATCAAGGCCAGCAGTGAGAACCCGAGCCTGAAGATCATGAGCATCACCGGCGCCCAGGCCGCGAAGGTCATCCGGAGCGACGGCCCGGTCGCTCTCACCACCGGCGACGGTGTACGCCTCGAGGTCTTTGCAGCCCCGGCCCGCATCCAGCCCGGGATCTACGTCGTCACCGGCCTCTCGACCCGCGAGGTCGATCGCACGCTCGGCCGGTTGCTCACCCTGGAGATCAGCATCGGGGCGGGTGCGATCGCCGTCGCGCTGCTGGCCAGCTACTTCGGGGTGACGTTCGGTCTGCGGCCGCTGCGGCGGGTCACCAGCACCGCGCAGGAGGTGACGGCCGAGCTCTCGCCGACCGGTGGCGGCCTCGAGCGGCGCGTGCCGATCGAACCCAACACCGACACCGAGGTCGGGCAGCTCGCCACCTCGGTGAACACGCTGCTCGGGGCGGTCGAGGCGCAGTTCGCCGCGCGGGTGCGCAGCGAGGACCGCATGCGCGAGTTCCTCGCCGACGCCTCCCACGAACTGCGCACGCCCCTGACGTCCATCCGCGGCTTCGCCGAACTGTCGCGCATGCAACGACGCCAGTCGGCGCTGCAGGCGGGCCTGGACCCCGCGACCGCCGCCGAGGACGACGCCCTCGACCGGATCGAGTCCGAGGGCACCCGGATGTCGAAACTGGTCGACGACCTGCTGCTGCTCGCCCGCAGCGACCACGGCTCGACACCGGCCCGCGACCGGGTCGACGTCGCCGAGATGGTCGGCGACGTCGTCGAGAGCGCCCGCGCGGCCTACCCCGACCGACCGGTCGACGCCGAGGTCCCCGCGGACCTGGCGGTGCTCGGAGACCGCGACCAACTGCTGCGTGCCGTGCGCAACCTGGTCACCAACGCCGCGGTCCACACCGCACCCGGGGGACCGATCCTGGTCCGGGCCCACGCCGACGGTGAACAGGTCGTCATCGAGGTCGCGGACTCGGGGCCCGGCCTGGAACCTGACCAGGCGGCCCACGTCTTCGACCGCTTCTGGCGCGCCGACAAGGCCCGCACCCGCGCCCGCGGCGGGTCGGGGCTCGGCATGTCCATCGTCGCGACCATCGTCGAGCAGCACCAGGGCGTGGTGCGGTTCGACAGCACCCCGGAGACCGGCAGCACCGTGACGATCGTCCTGCCCGCCGCCGTCCCCGTGGACTGACCCCGGATCGGAGTGGGCGCGGACGGCACAATGGGCGCCGTGAGTGCCGTCCCCGTCTCCCAGCTCGACCCGGCTGTCGCCACGCGCCTCAAGCGCGACGCCGCCGGCCTGGTCCCCGCCGTGGTCCAGCAGTACGACACCGGCGAGGTGCTCATGCTCGGCTGGATGGACGACGAGGCGCTGCACCGCACGCTCACCACCGGCCGCGGGACCTTCTGGTCGCGGTCGCGCGAGGAGTACTGGGTGAAGGGCGAGACGTCCGGGCACGTGCAGCGCGTCGTGAGCGTGGCACTGGACTGCGACGGCGACACCCTGCTGGTCCGGGTCGACCAGACCGGCCCGGCCTGCCACACCGGCACCCGCACCTGCTTCGACGACGGCGCGCTCGAGGTGAGCGCACCGTGACCGCCCTCGACCTCGACCGCGAGACCCAGGTCCGTCCCGACCGCGCCGGCTTCGCGCGCCTGGCCGCGACGGGCGGCATGGTGCCGGTGACCCGCACGCTGGTCGCCGACACCGAGACCCCGATCGGCGTCTACCGCAAGCTCGCCGCCGGTCGCCCCGACACCTTCCTGCTGGAGTCGGCCGAGCCCGGTCGCTCGTTCTCGCGCTGGTCGTTCGTCGGCGTGCGGGCGCAGGCGGCGTTGACCTCCGACGGCGAGAACGCCGTGTGGCGCGGGACGCCACCGCCGGGCGTGCCGGTCGACGGCGACCCGCTCGAGGCCCTCGCCGCCACCTGGCGCTTCCTGCGCACCGACCACGACGACTCGCTGCCGCCGTTCACGGGTGGGCTGGTCGGCTACCTGGGCTACGACGTCGTACGCCGGCTGGAACCGTTGCCGGATGCAGCGGTCGACGACCTCGGCCTGCCCGAGCTGACCATGCTGCTCACGACCGACATCGCCGCCGTCGACTCCTACGAGTGCCGCGTGGTCCTGGTCGCCAACGCGATCGTTGCACCGGGCACCGATCCGGACGCCGCCTACGACGACGCCGTCGACCGCCTCGACCGGATGACGGCCGACCTCGCGCGGCCGTTGCCCGCGGCGCCCGCCACCTTGAGTCAGGTGCCGCCGAAGGAGGCGACGTCCCGCACGCCGGCGGGGGAGTACGAGCGCACGGTGGAGCGGGCCATCGAGGCCATCCGGGCCGGTGAGGTGTTCCAGATCCTGCCCGGCCAACGCTTCGAGACCGCCACCGACGCCGACCCGTTCGACGTCTACCGGGTCCTCCGGACCCTGAATCCGTCGCCCTACCTGTACTTCCTGCGCCTGCCGGGCCTCGACATCGTCGGCTCCAGCCCCGAGGCGTTGGTGACCGTGCGGGAGGGAGAGGCGACGATCCACCCGCTCGCGGGCACCCGCCGCCGCGGCGCCACGGCGGCCGAGGACGAAGCCATGGTGACCGAGCTGGTCAACGACCCGAAGGAACGCGCCGAGCACGTGATGCTCGTCGACCTCGCCCGCAACGACCTCGGCCGGGTCTGCACCCCCGGCACGGTGCGTGTCACGCAGTTCGGCGCGGTGGAGCGCTACAGCCACGTGTGGCACATCGTGTCCACCGTCAGCGGCGACGTCGCCGAGGGCAAGGACGCCTACGACGTGTTCGTGTCGGCGTTCCCGCACGGCACGGTCACCGGGGCCCCGAAGGTCCGGGCCATGCAGCTCATCGACGAACTCGAACCCGTCCGGCGGGGGGTCTACGGCGGCGCGGTCGGCTACTTCGGCGCGGGCGGCGACATGGACCTCGCCATCGCGATCCGCACCGCGGTGCTGCGCGACGGCGTCGCCTACGTCCAGGCCAGCGCCGGCATCGTCGCCGACAGCGTCCCGGCGCTCGAGGCGCAGGAGACCCGCAACAAGGCGCGGGCCGTGCTGCAGGCCATCGCCACCGCCGAGACGATGCGCCCGGTCGAGACGGATCCGCGCGCGTGAGACGCGTCGCGGCCGCGGTCGGGCTCGACGTCGTCGGCAGCGCGGTCGTGCTGATCCTGCTGTCGCTGACCTGGCAGCAGGTCCGCATCGACCGCCAACCGCCGTTCGCCGACGTCGCGGTCGGCCTGTCCGGTCGCACCGTCGCGCCCGCCGCCTTCGGCCTCGCGCTCGTGACCCTCGCCGGGGCCGTCGCCGCGCTCGCCACCCGCGGGGTGGCGCGGCGCGTCGTCGGCGTCCTGGTGACCGCCGCCGGTGTCGGCACGGCGGTCGCGGCCCTGCTGGCCACCGGCGCGCCCTCGGACGCCCACGCCCGCACCCTCGCGGCCGAGGCGGTCGCGGACCGGACCTCGGCCACCGCGGTGGTGCCGATCGACGACGGCACGGTGGCCGTGGTCGCCCACGCGCTGTGGCCGGTGCTCACCGCGGTCGCGGCGGTGCTCGCGGTCGTCGCGGGCGTGCTGTTCGTGCTGCCGGACCGCTCCCGGGGCCGCGCCACCACGGCCGGGGGCCTCGGCCCCCGCTACGAGGCGCCGGTGGCGGCCGAGCGTCCCCGCGACACGACGCTGTGGTCCGCGCTGGACCACGGCGAGGATCCCACCGTCGACGAGGCTGACCCGCCACCGAACGGGCACGAACACGGCTCTGACGCAGCGAGCGGCCGGTTCGCGCCGCCACCCACGACCTCCATGTGAACTCGCGCCGATCGAGCCCACGGGGCGCTAGATTCGGCCGCATGACCAGCACGCAGACCTCGTCGACCTCCGGTCCGGGCAGCACCGGCGCCGCCCGCGGCATGGTGCTCATCGTCGAGGACGAGAAGTCGATCGCCGACGTCGTGTCCATGTACCTCGTCCGCGCCGGGTACGGCGTGCAGCACGAGAGCGACGGCGACGCCGGGTACGCCGCCATCAAGCGGCTGCGGCCCGCGGCCGTCATCCTCGACATCGCCCTGCCCGGCATGGACGGCGTCGAGATCTGCCGACGCCTGCGCGCCGACGACGACTGGACCCCGGTGCTGTTCATGACCGCGCGTGACGAGGAGGTCGACCGGATCGTCGGGCTCGAGCTCGGCGCCGACGACTACGTCACCAAGCCGTTCTCCCCGCGGGAGATGGTCGCCCGGGTGGCGTCCGTGCTGCGCCGCACCCAGGGCGTGCCCAGCAGCTCGACCCTCGAGGTCGGCCAGGTCCGGGTCGACCTCGACGGCCACCGGGTCTACGCCGCCGGCAAGGAGGTCGCGCTCACCGCGACCGAGTTCGACCTGCTGTCGTACCTCATGAAGAAGCCCGGCCGGGTCCACACCCGCGAGCAGCTGCTGTCCGAGGTCTGGGGCTACGCGCCGACGGCCGGCACCCGCACCGTCGACGTCCACGTCGCGCAGCTGCGGAGCAAGCTCGGCGACGCCAGCCCGGTGCGCACCGTGCGCGGTGTCGGGTACGCCGCCGAGGACCGCGGCGACGAGCGCGCCCCGGACGACGGTGACGTCACCGTCGGTTCCACGACCTGAGCGGCGTGAGCAGCGCGACCGCCTCTCCCGTGGTGCGGCGCCCGCGCACACTCGCCGCGCGCATGACCGTGCTCGGCATCGCGGTGTCCGTGGTGAGCCTGCTCGTCGCGGGCACCCTCGCCGTCGGACTCATCCGCCGCCAGAGCGACGCCGTGGCCGACCGCTCGCTCGCTTCGCTCGCCGACGCCGCCCAGGCCACGGCCAACAGCGGCTCGTCGCCCGCCCTCGGTCAGGAGAACGCGCTGTCGGCGCTGAGTGCGCTGCGGATCGCGTACGCGAGCATCGACGTCGCGGGCCACGAACGCGGTGGAGGTGCGCAGCTCGCCCGTGACGCCGTCACCGACGACGAGGTGACCCGCCTGCTCGGCGGGATGTCGCTGTCCGACCGGCGCACGGTCGACGGCGAGGACGTGTTCGTCGAGGCCCGCCCCACCCGGGACGGCGCGCTCGTGCTGGTGCAACGGCGCTCCGACGCGCTGCGGCCGGTCAACGACGCCATCAACCTGCTCCTCGTCGCCCTGGCCGTCGCGCTGGGGTTCGGCATCGCACTGTCGCTGTTCTACGCGCTGCGTCTGGCGCGGCCGCTGCAACGCACGGCCCGCGGGGCGCTGCGGCTGGCGGACGGGCACCGCGACGTCGACGTCCGCCCCGAGGGTCCCCGCGAGGTCGCCGAGGTCGGCGCGGCCATCAACGCGCTGTCCCGCTCACTCGCCAGTTCCGAGGCCCGGCAGCGCGAGTTCCTGCTCTCGGTCTCGCACGATCTGCGCACCCCGCTCACCGCGATCACCGGCTACGCCGAGTCCCTCGCCGACGGCGTGGTCGAAGGCGACGGCGTCCCGGTCGTCGGACAGGTGATGCTCGACGAGTCGCACCGCCTGGCCCGGTTGGTGAGGGACCTGCTCGACCTCGCGCGCCTGGACGCCCACACGTTCCGCATCGACCTCACCGAGGTCGACCTCGCCGACCTGGTCCGCCGCGCGGGCGTGGTCTGGAGCGACCGGTGCGAGAGCGTCGGGGTGGTGTTCTCGGTGGAGAACGACCCACCGCCGCCGGGGATGTCGTACCGCGTCCGCACCGATCCGGGCCGCATCCGACAGGTCATCGACGGCCTGTGCGAGAACGCCTTGCGCATGACCCCCGCGGGACGGCCCATGGTCATCGCCATCCGGCCGGACGGCCGCGCCGGGGTGCCCGGGGTCGAGGTGTCGGTGCGCGACGGCGGCCCGGGCCTGTCCGACGACGACCTCGCCGTGGCGTTCGACCGGGGCGCGCTGTACGAGCGTTACCGCGGCGTGCGACCGGTCGGCACGGGCCTCGGACTCGCGATCGTGCACGGCCTGGTGACGCGACTCGGGGGACAGGTCACCGCCGGCCGGGCGCCGGAGGGCGGGGCGTCGTTCACGGTGTGGTTGCCGCTGCTCACGCGGCAGACCCCCGCGGCGGTCACGCCGGTCGCCGTCGCTCCCTGAACGGCCCTCCGACCCGCGTCGGGGCCGTGGTCGGGCCACGGTTACAGTCAGCACGTCCGGAGGCGATCCGATGTCGCCGTGACCGTCCGCCTGGAAACCGTGGGAGGCGACAGCAGTCGTGCACGACGTGCTCGCCGACATCATCGCCGGTGTCCGGGTGGATCTCGCGGCCCGGGAAGCGGCCGTCCCGCTCGAGGTCATGCGTGACCGCGCCGCCGCCGCCCCACCCGCGCGTGACGCCCTCACCGCGTTCCGCGCCCCGGGAGTCTCGGTCATCGCCGAGGTCAAGCGCCGCAGCCCCTCGGCCGGGTCGCTCGCCGACATCGCCGATCCCGCCGCCCTCGCGCGGCTGTACGAGGACGGCGGCGCGTCCGCGGTCAGCGTGCTCACCGAGCGCGCCCACTTCGGCGGGTCCCTCGAGGACTTCGACAGCGTCCGCCGCACCGTCGACCTTCCCCTGCTGCGCAAGGACTTCATCGTCAGCAGCTACCAGGTGCACGAGGCCCGGGCGCACGGCGCCGACCTCGTCCTGCTGATCGTGGCGGCCCTCGAGCAGAACGTGCTGGTCGGGCTGCGCGAACGCATCGAGTCCCTCGGTATGACCGCCCTGGTCGAGGTGCACGACGAGGAGGAGGCCACGCGCGCGCTCGACGCCGGCGCCACCCTCATCGGCATCAACAACCGCAACCTGCGGACCCTGCACGTCGACCGTGGCACGTTCGCCCGCATCGTGTCGGGCCTGCCCGGCGACGTCGTCGTCGTGGCCGAGTCCGGCGTCCGCGGCCCGCTCGACCTCATCGAGTGTGCGTCGGCCGGCGCCGACGCCGTGCTCGTCGGCTCCGGCCTGGTCACCGCCGATGACCCCCGCGCGGCCGTCGCCGACCTGGTCACCGCCGGCTCGCACCCGGCCACCCCGCGTTCGCAACGGCGGTAGGCGTGCCCGCCGGGCCCCGCGCGTTGCGCACCAGCGCACGGGCTCGGTGGAAACGGCCTGGACCCGAAGGGTCATGATGGAGGCGTCATGACAGCCACCGTTCCCGACGCCACCGGCCACTTCGGCCCCTACGGCGGTCGTTTCGTCCCCGAGGCCCTCGTCGCAGCGATCGACGAACTCACCGAGGCCTTCCACGCCACGCAGGCGGACCCCGCGTTCCGCGCCGAGTTGGCCCGCCTGCACCGCGACTACACCGGCCGGCCCTCGCCGCTGACCACCGCGGCGCGGTTCTCCGAGCACTGCGGCGGGGCGACCGTCCTGCTCAAGCGCGAGGACCTCAACCACACCGGCTCGCACAAGATCAACAACGTGCTGGGGCAGGCCCTGCTGACCCAGAAGATCGGCAAGAAGCGGGTGATCGCCGAGACGGGCGCGGGCCAGCACGGCGTGGCCACCGCGACCGCCGCGGCGTTGTTCGGCCTGGACTGCACGGTCTACATGGGCGAGGAGGACACCCGCCGGCAGGCGCTCAACGTCGCCCGCATGAGGTTGCTCGGCGCCGAGGTCGTGCCCGTGACCACCGGGTCGCGCACCTTGAAGGACGCCATCAACGAGGCCATGCGCGACTGGGTCACCAACGTCGAGACCACCAACTACGTCTTCGGCACCGTGGCGGGCCCCCACCCGTTCCCGCTGATGGTCCGCGAGTACCAGCGCATCATCGGTGACGAGGCGCGCGAGCAGGTCCTCGAACGCATCGGCCGCCTGCCTGACGCCGTGCTGGCGTGTGTCGGCGGTGGGTCCAACGCCATCGGCATCTTCACCGCGTTCGTGCCCGACGACGGCGTGCGGCTCGTCGGTCTCGAGGCGGGCGGCGACGGTGTCGACACCGGGCGTCACGCCTCGACCATCACCGGCGGGACGCCCGGAGTGTTGCACGGTGCACGCTCGTACCTCCTGCAGGACTCCCACGGCCAGACCGTCGAGTCCCACTCCATCTCCGCCGGTCTCGACTACCCCGGCGTCGGCCCGGAACACTCGTACCTGCACGACATCGGCCGGGCCGAGTACCGGTCGGTGACCGACACCGAGGCCATGGAGGCCTTCCGGGTGCTGTGCCGCACCGAGGGCATCATCCCGGCGATCGAGACCGCCCACGCGTTGTCCGGTGCGATGACCCTCGGCCGCGAACTCGGCCCCGAGGCCGTCCTGCTGGTCAACCTGTCCGGCCGCGGCGACAAGGACGTCGACACCGCCGCCCGCTGGTTCGACCTGCTCGACGCCGACGCCGACAACGTCGGCAACCTGCGGGAGACCCAGGGCGGTCAGGAACACCTCGAGGCGGCCAAAGCCGCGCCGTCGTCATGACCGTCACCCAGCCGCGCTCCGTCGCCGCGGCCATCGACGCCGCGAAGGCCGAGAACCGTGCCGCCCTCATCGGCTACCTGCCGACCGGTTACCCCGACCTCGACACCTCGGTCGCCGCCATGGTGGCGATGGTCGAGGGCGGCTGCGACGTCATCGAGATCGGCGTGCCGTACAGCGACCCGGTGATGGACGGCCCGACCGTGCAGCAGGCGGCCGAAGTGGCCGTGCAGAACGGCACGTCGTTGGGTGACACGCTCACCGTCGCGCGGGCGGTCGCCGACGCCGGTGCCGTCGCCCTCGTGATGTCCTACTGGAACCCGGTTGATCGTTACGGTGTGCAACGGTTCGCCGAGGACCTCGCCGGCGCCGGGGGTTCCGGTGTCATCACGCCCGACTTGATCCCCGACGAAGCGGCTGACTGGATCGCCGCCTCGGAGCAGACCGGCCTGGACCGGGTGTTCCTCGTGGCGCCGTCGTCGACCGACGCCCGTGTGGTCTCCACCGCCGCGGCGTCGCGCGGGTTCGTCTACGCCGCCTCGACCATGGGCGTCACCGGCACCCGCGCCACGATCGGCAGTGCCGCGGGCGACCTCGTCGCCCGGGTCCGCCGCCTCGCCCCCGACACCAACGTGTGCGTCGGCATCGGCGTCTCGAACGGCGACCAGGCCGCGGAGGTCGCGGGCTTCGCCGACGGCGTCATCGTCGGTTCCGCCTTCGTGCGCCGCATGCTCGACGACCCCGGCCCCGGCGGCGTCGCCGCGGTCCGAGACTTCGCCGCCGAACTGGCCGAGGGCGTCCGCCGCCGCTGAGCTGCCACGGCCTCGACCGGCGCGGTGTGGGTTCGCAGGAGCACCAGACCGGGCCGCAGCAGCGGGAGCCCGCGAAGGCCGCGTCGACGTCCGGTCGCCGTCGGCGCCGCCGACACCCTCGGGCTCAGTCGGTCGAGGTCTGGGCGGCGGGCGGCGCGGTGATGTCGACGTCCTGGCCGTAGTCGGAGAACGTGACGGTGTTGGTGAGCGTCTTGCCGGCGATCGTGATGTCCTGCACGACCTTCACCGGGCGGCCCTGATCGTCGAGCGAGATCGTGGTGGGCACCGGGTCGATCTGCGAGACCACACCGCCCAGTTCGGCCGCGTTCGGCAGGTCCTTCGGGTCGATCTCGAAGCGGTACTCCTGCACCGGGGTGCCGTCGACGTCGCCGGAACCGGTGGCCTCGAACTTCGACCCGCCCTTGACGAGGGTGGCGTACTGGGTCAGCGAGGTCTGGGTCTGCACCTGGTCGAACGACTGCGCGATCGCCTTGACCAGCGGGTTCGAGCTGGTGGCGCTGACCTTCGCCCACGGCTTCGACGGGTCGGACTGCTCCGACGCCGGCAGCTTCACGTACCCGGTCCCGTCGATGTAGACGAGCTCGATGTTCGACCCGCCGGACCCGACGGCGAAGGAGAACGCCTCGGTCTTCCCGCCGGCGCCGGTGCGGACGTCGCCCTCGCCGTTGGTGGCGGAGTCACCGGCGGCGTCGCCCGTGGTCGAGAGGGTCAGGTGGACGGTCGTGGCCTTCGAGGTCGACGTGACCAGGGTGGCGGCGAGTTCCTCGATCGACCCGGCGGGCTGGGCCTGGCCCGACCCGGACGAACCCGAACCCGACGACGAGCCCGAACCCGAGCCCGAGGATCCCGAACCGGTCGACGCCCCGGCGGGGGCGCCCGAGCCGGACGTCGAACCCGAGCAGCCGGCGAGGACGCAGAAGGCGAGCACGGCCGAGACGCCGGCGGTGAACAGGCGGGCGTGTGGGAAACGTGAGGTCACGGTCCTGTGGTCACCGGTGACGGCCCTGCTCAACCGCGGGACGCGTCACGAACCGGTCACGGACCGGTGTGAGGTGCTCAGGGGACGACGAGCAGTTTGCCGGTCGTCGTCCGACCCTCGAGGTCCTCGAACGCGCGCGGGACGTCGTCGAGGGCGTAGCGGCCGCCGATCTGCACGTCGAGCGAGCCGTCCGCGACCGCGTCCAGCACATCGCCCGCGCGGTACAGCAGTTCCTCCCGCGTGGCGGTGTGGTCGCCCAGCGTGGGGCGGGTGACGAACAGCGACCCGGCCGGGTTCAGGCGCTGCAGGTCGAACGGCGGCACCGGGCCGCTGCTGGCGCCGAACAGCGCGATGGTGCCGCGCCGCGCCATCGCGGCGAGGGTGGCCTCGAACGTGGCGGCGCCCACCCCGTCGTAGGCGACGTCGACGCCGTGCCCCCCGCCCGCCGTCCGGATCCGGCCGGCCAACTCGGCGGCGTCCGGTACCGGGTCGTAGAGCAGGACGGAGTCGGCCCCACGGTCGCGCGCGATCGCCGCCTTGGCCTCGGTCGACACGGTCGCGACCACCGTGGCGCCGCGGGTCTTCAGCATCTGGACGAGCAGTTGCCCCACCCCGCCGGCCGCCGCGTGGACCAAGGCCACGTCGCCCGGCCCGACCGGGTAGGTGGAGGTGACCAGGTAGTGGGCGGTCATCCCCTGCAGCATCACGGCGGCGGCCAGGGCCGGGTCGAGCCCGGCGGGCACCGGTACCGCCTGGTCCGCCGCCACCAGCGTCCGCTCCGCGAAGCTGCCGCGGCTGCCGCCCGCCCACGCCACGACGTCGCCGACCGCGAACCCGTGGACGTCGGACCCCAGCGCCGTCACCACCCCGGCGCCCTCACCGCCGGGCACGTACGGCAGCGGCCGGGGGTAGCGACCCTCCCGGAAGTACACCTCGATGAAGTTGACCCCGGCCGCGGTGACGTCGACCGCGAGCTCACCCGGGCCGGGCCCACCCAGCTCGACCTCGACGACCTCGAAGACCTCGGGGCCGCCCGTGCGGCTGACCTGGACGGCGCGGCTGCTCACCCGGGCGACGCTACCGAGCCCCGGCGCCCGACCCGTCCCGCCGTTGTCGGTGCGGCGATCCGCCGGACGGCGAGGACGACGAGGACGACGAGGGCGACGAGGGCCGGCGCTGGTCGTCGGGGCGCCGGGGTCGGGCGGCCGCGAGCAGGACGAGACCGACCGCGACCGCGATCGCACCGCCGAGCACGTCGCCGTCCCGGTGGTGGTCCGAGGCGAGCGTCGGGAACCGGACCAGCCCGACCGGGTCGTACCGGACGTCGACCCGGTCGCCGGGGTGGTACCGCCCGAGGCGGACGTCCCGTAGCGGGCCGGCGACCTCCGATCCGTCGTCGAGCCGCAGGGTGTCCTCGTCCACCAGCCCGACGCCCTTGCCCCCGTCGTGCTGGTGCACGGACGCCACGGTCACGGTCGCCTCGCGGCCGACGGTCTGCAGCCACAGCTCCGACCCCGCCGCAGCCGTCCCGAGGGTCACGGCGACGCCCCCGACCAGCCCGTGGAGCGCGCCGAGGCGCGCCGTCGACCGGCCGACGGCAGCGACGCAGCCGCCCAGGGCCACGACGATGCCCAGCAGGACCGACCAGAGCGCGTCGTGGGCGATCAGCAGCCCCGCGAGGACGAACACGAGGACGGTGGAGAACACCAGCAGCACACGTCGCACGCCGCGCGGTGTACCCGCGCGTGGCCGCCCGTCCCGGGGACCGGCACAGGACGGGCGCAGTACCGTGACCGCTCGTGTCCGCCGCTGCGACCCTGGCCTCACTGCCCAGCCCCACGCGCAGTGCGGTGTTCCTCGGTCCGCTGCCGCTGCGGTTCTACGCGCTGTGCATCATCGTCGGGATCATCGTGGCGGTCTGGCTCGGCATGCGGCGGTGGGGGCAGCGGGGCGGCAAGCCCGAGGAGGTCCTCGACGTCGCCGGCTGGGCCGTCGTCCTCGGGATCATCGGGGGACGGCTGTACCACGTGCTGTCCGATCCCGAGCTGTACTTCCTCGGCCGCCCGGGGACGAGCCCGATCGACGCGGTCAAGATCTGGGACGGCGGCCTCGGGATCTGGGGCGCGATCGCGCTGGGCACCCTCGGCGCCTGGATCGGTTGCCGACGGCACGGGATCAAGCTGCCGCCGTTCGCCGACGCCGTCGTGCCGGGTGTGGTCTTCGCCCAGGGGATCGGCCGGGTCGGCAACTGGTTCAACAACGAGCTCTACGGCGGGCCGACCTCGGTGCCGTGGCGGCTCGAGATCCACACCATGGACCTGGTCACCGGCAAGGCCGGGCCGGTCATCGGGTACTTCCAGCCGACGTTCCTCTACGAACTGCTCTGGGACATCGCGTTGGGCTTCGTGCTGCTCTGGGCCGACCGACGCTTCCGGCTCGGCAACGGCCGGGTCATGGCCCTCTACGTCATGGGCTACACCTCCGGCCGGGTGTGGATCGAGATGCTGCGCACCGACGACGCCAACCACATCCTCGGCGTCCGGCTGAACGTCTGGACCTCGATCCTGGTGTTCCTCGCCGGCCTGGCCTGGTTCCTCACCCACCGGGGGCCGCGGGAGACCTCGATCTACCGCGACGGCCGGGACACGGTCGAACCGGTTGACGCCGTGGGGGACACTGACACCGAACCGCCCGAGCCGGCCGATCCCGGTAGCGAGGCGGACGTCACCGAGACCGGGGGCGACCGGGAAACCACCCGGTAACCTGCTGGTCAGTTCCCAGGGCCGCCGACGTCCCGCCTTCCGCCTTCCCGAAGTCCAGATGCCGGGGGTCCACCGCGTGCAGTTCTCCGCCCAGCCGGGGCCGTCCGGTCTCTACGACCCGGCCGCCGAGCAGGACTCGTGCGGCGTCGCGTTCCTCGCAGACCTGCACGGCCGCCGCACCCACGCGACGGTCCGCAGCGCCCTCGCGGCGCTGCACAACCTCGACCACCGCGGCGCCGCCGGCGCGGAGAGCTCGTCCGGTGACGGCGCCGGCATCACCACCAACATCCCCGACGCCTTCCTCCGCGAGGTCGTCGACTTCGACCTGCCGCCCGAGGGCGGTTACGCCGTCGGCACCGCGTTCCTGCCCACCGGCGCCGAGGCCCGGGCCGCGGTCAAGGCCGTCGTCGAGGCCACGGCGGTCGACGAGGGCCTGCGTGTCCTCGGCTGGCGCGACGTCCCCACCGAGGCGGACGGCCTCGGCTCTCTCGCGGTGTCGGTGATGCCGCACTTCGAGCAGGTCTTCCTCGCCCGCGGCGAGGGCGGGATGCGCGGCAACGACCCGGTCATGGAGCTCGAGCGGCGCGCGTTCTGCACCCGCAAGGTCGCCGAACGCGAGATCGCGGCCCGGCGCGCGGCCGGCGACACCGACGCGCAGCTGTACTTCCCGTCGCTGTCGACCCGCACCCTGGTCTACAAGGGGATGCTGACCACCGCGCAGCTGGCGACCTTCTACACCGACCTGCGCGACGAGCGGTACGCCACCGCCATCGCCCTGGTGCACAGCCGGTTCTCGACCAACACGTTCCCGTCGTGGCCGCTCGCGCACCCGTTCCGGCTCATCGCCCACAACGGCGAGATCAACACCATCCGCGGCAACCGCAACTGGATGCGCACCCGCGAGGCCCAGCTGCACAGCGACCTGCTGCTCAACGACAACGACCCGGCGACCGGCCTCTCGCGGCTGTTCCCGATCTGTACCGACGAAGCGAGCGACTCCGCCACGTTCGACGAGGTCCTGGAGCTGCTGCACCTCGGCGGCCGGTCACTGCCCCACGCCGTGCTGATGATGGTGCCGGAGGCGTGGGAGCACGCCAAGGGCGTGATGGACCAGCGTCGCCGCGACTTCTACGAGTTCCACTCCTCGGTCATGGAGCCCTGGGACGGCCCGGCCTGTGTCACGTTCACCGACGGCACGATCATCGGGGCCGTCCTCGACCGCAACGGCCTGCGCCCGGGGCGTTGGTGGCGCACCAGCGACGACATGGTGGTGCTGGCCTCGGAGGCGGGCGTGCTCGACATCGCGCCGTCGCAGGTCGTCGCCAAGGGGCGGCTGCAGCCCGGCCGGATGTTCCTCGTCGACACCGCGCGCGGGCTCATCGCGTCCGACGACGACGTCAAGGCCCACCTCGCCGCGCAGAACCCCTACGGGGAGTGGCTGCACGCGGGCCTGGTGCCGCTGGCCGATCTCCCGCCGCGCGAGCACGTCGTGTTCAGCCACGAGTCGGTGACCCGCCGGCAGCAGATCTTCGGTTACACCGAGGAGGAACTGCGGCTGCTGCTGGAACCCATGGCCTCGACCGGCATGGAACCGCTCGGCTCGATGGGCACCGACACCCCGATCGCGCCGTTGTCCCAGCGCCCGCGCCCGCTCTACGACTACTTCGTCGAGTTGTTCGCCCAGGTCACCAACCCGCCGCTCGACGCGATCCGCGAGGAGCTGGTCACCTCGTTGTCGGCCACGGTCGGACCGGAGCAGAACCTGCTCGCGCCCGGCCCCGCCTCGTGCCGGCAGTTGGTCCTGCCGCGCCCGGTGATCGACAACGACGAGCTGGCCAAGATCTGGCACGTCAACGCCGACGGTGACAAGCCCGGCTTCGCCGCGCACATCATCGACGGCCGGTACCGCGTGCACGGCGGCGCCGAGGCGTTGCGGGCGGCGCTGGAGCGCGTGCGGCGGGAGGCGTCAGCCGCGGTCGACGCGGGTTCCCGCATCCTCATCCTCTCCGACCGTGACTGCGACGCCGACCACGCGCCGATCCCGTCACTGTTGCTCACTGCAGCGGTCCACCACCACCTGATCCGCACCGGTCAGCGCACCCAGTGCGGCCTGATCGTCGAGTCCGGCGACTGCCGCGAGGTTCACCACGTCGCGCTGCTCATCGGCTTCGGCGCGGCCGCCGTCAACCCGTACCTCGCCTTCGAGTCGATCGACGACCTCGTCCGCACCGGCGCGATCCCGCTGCCCGAGGGCGTCACCCCCGAGGACCACGCCCGGGCCGCCATCGGCAAGTACGTCGGCGCGTTGTCCAAGGGCGTCCTGAAGGTGATGTCGAAGATGGGCATCTCCACCATCGCCTCGTACACCGGCGCGCAGGTCTTCGAGGCGCTCGGGCTCTCGCACGAGGTCGTCGACGAGTACTTCCAGGGCGTGCCGAGCAAGATCGGCGGCGTCGGTCTGGACGAGCTCGCGGCCGAGTGCGCCGCCCGGCACGCCGACGCCTACCCGGCGTCGCCCACCGCGCGCGCCCACCGGCGGTTGCAGGTCGGCGGGGAGTACCAGTGGCGGCGCGAGGGGGAGCTGCACCTGTTCACCCCGCAGGTGGTCTTCCTGCTGCAGCACGCCACCCGCCAACGCCGCTTCGACCTGTTCGAGGAGTACACGGCCAAGGTCGACGAGATCTCCCAGGCCGGCGGCACGCTGCGCGGGCTGTTCGAACTCCGGACCGGCGTGCGGCCGCCGGTGCCGATCGACGAGGTCGAACCAGTCAGCGCGATCGTCAAGCGCTTCGCCACCGGCGCGATGTCGTACGGCTCGATCTCGGCCGAGGCCCACGAGACCCTCGCCATCGCGATGAACCGCATCGGCGGCAAGTCCAACTGCGGCGAGGGCGGCGAGGACGCCCGTCGCTTCACCCCCGACGACAACGGTGACCTGCGCCGGTCGGCAGTCAAGCAGGTCGCGTCCGGCCGCTTCGGCGTGACCAGCAACTACCTCGTCAACGCCGACGACATCCAGATCAAGGTGGCGCAGGGCGCGAAGCCCGGCGAGGGCGGGCAGCTGCCCGGCTACAAGGTCTACCCCTGGATCGCGCGCACCCGGTTCTCCACGCCGGGTGTCGGCCTCATCAGCCCGCCGCCCCACCACGACATCTACTCGATCGAGGACCTGGCCCAGCTCATCCACGACCTGAAGAACGCGAACCCGCAGGCGCGGGTGCACGTCAAGCTGGTCGCGGAGTCCGGCGTCGGCACCGTCGCCGCCGGTGTCAGCAAGGCGCACGCCGACGTCGTGCTGATCTCCGGCCACGACGGCGGCACCGGCGCAGCGCCGTTGACCTCGCTCAAGCACGCCGGCATGCCGTGGGAGCTCGGCCTGGCCGAGACCCAGCAGACCCTGCTGCTCAACGGGTTGCGCGACCGCATCACCGTGCAGGTCGACGGCGCGATGAAGACCGGCCGCGACGTCGTGGTGGCGGCGCTGCTCGGCGCCGAGGAGTTCGGCTTCGCCACGGCGCCGCTGGTGGTCTCGGGTTGCGTGATGATGCGGGTCTGTCACCTCGACACCTGTCCGGTCGGCGTCGCGACCCAGAACCCCGTGCTGCGCGAGCGTTTCACCGGCAAGCCCGAGTTCGTCGAGACGTTCTTCGAGTTCGTCGCCCAGCAGGTGCGGGTGTTGCTCGCCGAGTTGGGCTTCCGTTCGCTGGACGAGGCGACCGGCCGCGCCGACGCCCTCGACGTCCGCCGTGCGGTCGACCACTGGAAGGCCGACGGCATCGACCTGACCCCGGTGCTGACCATGCCGGAGCTGCCCGAGGGCACCGCGCTGCGCAAGCGCATCGACCAGGACCACGGCCTGGAGGAGGCGCTCGACAACACCCTCATCCAGTTGGCCGAGGGAGCGTTGCTCGATGCAACACCGGTCACGCTGCAACTGCCGGTGCGCAACGTCAACCGCACCGTCGGCACGATGCTCGGGTCGTTGGTCACCCGCCGCTACGGCGCCGAGGGCCTGCCGCGCGACACCATCGAGATCGACTTCCACGGCTCGGCCGGGCAGAGCTTCGGGGCGTTCCTGCCGCCCGGCATCACCCTGCGGCTCGCCGGTGACGCCAACGACTACGTCGGCAAGGGATTGTCCGGCGGCGTGGTCTCCGTGGCACCGGACCCCGAGGCCCCGTTCGCGGCGGCCGACAACGTCATCGCCGGCAACGTCATCGCCTACGGCGCGACGTCGGGGGAGTTGTACCTGTCGGGCACGGTGGGCGAGCGCTTCTGCGTGCGCAACTCCGGCGCCACGGCCGTCGCCGAGGGCGTCGGCGACCACGCCCTGGAGTACATGACCGGCGGTACCGCGGTCATCCTCGGCGCGACCGGTCGCAACGTCGCCGCGGGCATGTCCGGCGGCCTGGCGTACCTGCTCGACCTCGACCGCCGGCGGGTCAACGACGCCATGGTCGACGTCGTGCCGCTCGCCGACCTCGGGGACCTCGGCGGTCGCGACGACCACGCCGACACCCTGCGCGGCATCGTCGAGCGCCACGCGCGGGTCACCGGCTCGGAACGGGCGCGGAGCCTCCTGGCCGACTGGCCCGCCGCCGTCGCCCGGTTCAGCGTCGTCGTGCCCCGCGACTACCGCCGGGTGCTCGAGGCGACCGCCGCGGCGCAGGCCGCCGGCCGCGACGTCGACGAGGCCGTCATGGACGCCGCCCGCACCTGACGCACATGCCGAATTCTGTGTACTCCTGCCGTCTGAGGCTGCAGGAGTACACAGAATTTGGCCTGGGCGGGCGCTCCCTTAGGCTGGGCCTGTGAACCGTCGCGCCAAGATCGTCTGCACGCTGGGTCCCGCCACCGACCCGCCGGAACGGCTGCGGGCGCTCATCGAGGCCGGCATGGACGTCGCGCGGCTGAACTTCAGCCACGGTGAGCACGCCGAGCACGGCCGCCGGTTCCGCGAGGTCCGCAAGGCCGCCGAGGCGGCGGGCCGCAACGTCGCCATCCTCGGCGACCTGCAGGGCCCGAAGATCCGCTTGGGCCGGTTCGAGGAGGGCCCGGTCGTCTGGCAGACCGGCGAGCGCATCCGCGTCACCGTGGAGGACGTCCCCGGCAACCACGACCGGGTCTCGACGACCTACAAGCAACTCGCGCAGGACTGCCGTCCGGGCGACCGTCTGCTCGTCGACGACGGCAACGTCGGCCTGGTCGTCGTCGAGGTCGACGGCGACGACGTCGTCTGCGACGTCACCGAGGGCGGGAAGGTCAGCGACAACAAGGGTCTGTCCCTGCCGGGCGTGAACGTCTCGGTCCCCGCGATGTCCGAGAAGGACACCGCCGACCTCGAGTTCGCGCTCGCGCTCGGCGTCGACTACGTCGCGCTGTCGTTCGTCCGCGCCCCCGAGGACATCAAGCTCGTGCACCAGGTGATGGACGCCGTCGGCGTGCACCGCCCGGTCATCGCCAAGATCGAGAAGCCCGAGGCCGTCGACCGGCTCGAGGAGATCGTGCTGGCGTTCGACGCGATCATGGTCGCCCGCGGCGACCTCGGCGTCGAGATGCCGCTGGAGCAGGTGCCGATCATCCAGAAGCGGCTCATCCAGAGCGCCCGCGACAACGCCAAGCCGGTCATCGTCGCGACCCAGATGCTCGAGTCGATGATCACCCACTCCCGGCCCACCCGTGCGGAGGCGTCCGACGTCGCGAACGCGGTCCTCGACGGTGCCGACGCCGTGATGCTGTCGGGCGAGACCAGCGTCGGGACCTATCCCGTCCAGGCCGTCGCCACGATGTCGCGCATCATCCGGTCGGTCGAGGAGGCCGGCAACCGCGTCGCGCCGCTGCGCCACGACCCGCGCACCTCCGGCGGCGCGATCACCAACGCCGCCGTGCAGATCGCCGACGCCATGGGTGCGTCCGCCCTGGTCGCGTTCACCCAGACCGGCGACACCGGCCGCCGCATGTCGCGCCTGCACCCGCGGCAGCGGCTCATCGTCTTCACCCCCGACGAGAACGTGCAACGGCAGATGGCGTTGCTGTGGGGCGTCGAGGGGCACGTGGTGTGGACCGTGCGCACCACCGACGAGATGGTGCGCCAGGTCGACTCGGGCCTGGTCCAGCGCGGGGTGTCCCACCCGGGCGACCTCGTCGTCATCATCGCGGGCACGCCGCCCACCACCCCCGGCAGCACCAACACCATCCGGGTGCACCACATCGGCGACGTCCTCCAGCGCGACCGGTGAGCGACGCCGCGACCGCCCACCCCGACGTCGTCGACCAGGACCTGCTCGACGCCCTGGTCCGGTTGCTCGACATCGAGACCCTCGACGACGCCGCGTTCCTCGGGCAGAGCCCGGAGACCTCGCTGCAGCGGGTGTTCGGTGGTCAGGTCGCGGGGCAGGCGCTGGTCGCGGCCGGCCGCACCGTCGACCCGGAGCGGCGCGTCCACTCGTTGCACGCGTACTTCATCCGCCCGGGTGACCCCTCGCGCCCGATCCTGTACCTGGTCGAGAACGTGCGTGACGGTCGCTCGTTCAGCGTGCGGCGGGTCGTCGCCCAGCAACACGGCAAGACGATCTTCACGCTGTCGGCGTCGTTCCAGCTGCCGCAGCCGGGCTTCGAACACGGCGCGACCATGCCGGCGGTGCCCGGCGCGCACGAGGTGCCGTCCCTGGCCGAACTGCTCGAGCGGGGGGACGCGCCGCCACGGTTCCTCGCCGTCCCGAACCCGATCGACCTGCGGTACCTCAACCCGCCGTGGGCGCACGAGACGCCCCGCGAGGACCACCGGCTGTGGCTCAAGGCCAAGGGCACGCTGCCCGACGACCCGTTGCTCCACGTGTGCGTGGCGACCTTCGCCTCGGACTTCAGCCTGCTGGAGGCGTCCCTGGTCCGCCAGGGACGTTCGTGGGACCGCGACGAGGTGGTCGGCGCCTCGCTGGACCACGCGATGTGGTTCCACCAGCCGTTCCGGGTCGACGAGTGGTTGCTCTACGACACCGCGTCACCCGCGGCGTCCGGTGGGCGCGGGCTCAACGAGGGCCGGATGTTCACGGCGTCCGGCGAGCACGCGGTGACCGTGCTCCAGGAAGGGATGCTGCGCCTGCGCGGCGTGTGAGCGGTCGGTGACCGGTCGTCGTCTGGTCGGTGCCGGGAGCGGGATTCGAACCCGCACGCCTTTCGGCAGTCGCTTTTGAGGCGACCATGTCTGCCGTTCCATCACCCCGGCGGGAACTGCTGCGTAACGCGCCGGTCATGGTAGCGGCGATACCCTGACCACTCCGATCAGGGACCGTCCTCTCCGGCGGCGGTCCCGACGCAAGGGGGCGTTGTTCCAGTGGCCAGCCAGCAGGACCGCGAAGTTCAGGGGGCGTCCACAGCGTCCGGCCGGCGGGTGCTCATCGCCGAGGACGAGGCGCTCATCCGGCTCGACCTCCGCGAGATGCTCACCGAGGAGGGCTTCGACGTCGTCGGCGAGGCCGCCGACGGCGAGGCCGCCGTGGAGCAGGCGCGGGAGCTCCGACCCGACCTGGTGATCTGCGACGTCAAGATGCCGAAGATGGACGGCATCACCGCGGCGGGCCTGATCGCCGGCGAACGCATCGCCCCGGTCGTCATCCTCACCGCGTTCAGCCAGCGCGACCTCATCGAGCGGGCGCGTGACGCCGGCGCGATGGCCTACCTCGTCAAGCCGTTCCAGAAGCGCGACCTGCTGCCCGCCATCGAGATGGCCACCTCCCGCTTCGCCGAGATCCGCGCGCTCGAGGGCGAGGTCGAGACGCTCTCCGAGCGCCTGGAGACCCGCAAGCTCGTCGAGCGGGCCAAGGGCGTGCTCATGGTCGAGCACAAGCTGTCCGAGCCGGACGCGTTCAAGTGGATCCAGCGCGCCGCGATGGACAACCGGACGACCATGAAGGCCGTCGCCGAGGTCGTGCTGGGCGGTGGCACCGCCGCCGACGCCGCGGACGCCGCCCCGGCACGCAGCGCGGGGGCAGCACGCGCCTGACGGGACGATCTCCCGCTCGGCGACCAGGTGCCGTCGGCCGCCACGTAAGGATTTGGTCACGGAAGCGCGGCGTTCGGGCTGCGACCCCCGTCCGGCGGGTTGCGGGTGAGCTACTGTCCCGCCGGACATCGTCGCAGGACCCGAACGTCCGCTGACGCGCACAACCCAGACAGTCCACGACAAGGAGAAACAGTTCGTGCAAAAGCGACTCGTGGGGCAGATCCTCGCCCTCTCCGCGGCCGGCGCGCTGGCGCTCACCGCCTGCTCCAACGGCTCCGGAGGCGGCGGCGGCGGTCTCGCCTCCGGTGGCAACAACGGTGGCAGCGACACCAACGCCACCTACAAGATCGGTTTCGAAGGCCCGCTGTCCGGTGACAACCAGCAGCTCGGCATCAACGAGGTCAACGCCGTCGAGCTCGCCATCGACCAGGCCAACGAGTCGGGCGACCTGCCCTTCAAGCTCGAACTGGTCAAGGCCGACGACGTCGGCGACCCCGCCCAGGCGCCCACCGCGGCGGCGACCCTGCTCCAGGACACCGGCGTGCTCGGCGTCGTGGGCCCGTCGTTCTCCGGCGCCACCAAGGCCGTCGCGAACAGCTACGGCGAGGCCAACCTGGTCCTCATCAGCCCGTCGGCCACCAACGACACCCTGACCTCGGAGGGCTTCAAGGCCTTCCACCGCGTGGTCCCGCCGGACGGCCTCGAGGGCAAGGAGCTCGCCGACCACCTGGTGGCCAAGGGCTACTCGAAGGTCGTCGTCATCGACGACGGCTCCGACTACGGCACCGGCGTCGCCGACACCGTCGAGGCCGGCATCAAGGCGGGTGGCAAGCAGGTCCAGCGCATCTCGGTCCTCGCCGACACGAAGGACTACGGCCCCACCGCGCAGACCATCGCCGGCTCGGGTGCGCAGGCGTTCTTCTACGGCGGTTACGACGCCCAGGCCGCGCTGCTCGCCAAGGCGGTCGCCGCGACCTCCTACTCCGGCGACAAGTACACCGGCAACGGCGGCAAGTCCTCGGTCTTCACCTCGGGTGCGGGCGACGCCGGCAACGGCTGGTTCTTCTCCTGCGGGTGCGCCGACGCCACCACGGCGCCGGAAGCCAAGGACTTCACCTCGGCCTACAAGGCCAAGTGGAACACCGACCCGTCGACCTACTCGCCCGAGGCGTACGACGCCACGAACGCGATGATCGAGGCGTTCAAGGAGGCGGCGAAGGACGGCGCCCCGACCCGCCAGTCGGTGTTCGACGCGGTCAACAAGCTCGACTACAAGGGCATCACCACCACGGTGAAGTTCCAGGAGAACGGCGAGCTGGACGCGTCCTCGCAGGTCATCAACCTGTTCGAGCAGGAAGACGGCGTCATCAAGACGCTCGGCAACATCCAGGACCAGAGCTGATCACGCTCTGACCTGATCGATCACGACGAGGGCGGGGCCGCCCCACACCCTGGGGTGGCCCCGTCCTCGTGTGCTGTCCGGCGTCAGCGACACGGGCACCAGCAGGTGAACCCGTCGCCCGGATGGGCTTCCGGTGACCCCTGCACTGTGCAACGCTGACGCGCTGCGTCTGGCCGGACGGCGCCCCGGTGGAGCCGTCCCTCACGCTGACCGTCTCATTCTGGAAGGGCGATACGTGTCCGACTTCCTGTCGTACCTGGTCCTCGGGATCACCCGCGGATCGGCCTACGCCCTGGTGGCGCTGGGTTACACGCTGGTCTACGGCGTGCTGCAACTGATCAACTTCGCGCACAGCGAGGTGTTCATGTCCGGCGCGTTCGGCAGTTACCTGCTCGTCCACTTCATGGTGGGTGACGGCGCGGCGACCGCGACCTGGGCCGTTCCCTTCGTGATCCTCGCGGCGCTGCTCGCCGGAGCGATCACCGGCGCCCTCGTGGCGTGGACCCTCGAGCGGGTCGCGTACCGGCCACTGCGCAGACGTGGCGCACCCAAACTCGCCTTCCTCATCAGCGCGATCGGGGCGTCGTTCCTGCTCTCGCAGCTGTTCGGCAAGATGTTCAACCGCCAGGGCAACAACACCATCCCCGGCTTCTTCAACACCAACGCCACGGTCATCCCGCTCGGCGGCGGCGCGAAGATCAACCTCATCCAGATCATCGTCATCGGCTCCGCCGTGATCATGATGATCTTCCTCGACCGGTTGGTGTCGGGGACCAAGCTCGGGCGCAGCATCCGCGCCACCGCCGAGGACGCTCCCACCGCGGCGCTCATGGGCATCGACATCGACAAGACGATCTCGCGCACGTTCATGATCGGTGGCGCGCTGGCCGGCGCGGCCGGCTTCCTGTTCGCCACCGCGTTCGGCGCGTTCTCGTACAACATGGGCTTCACCCCGGGCATCAAGGCGTTCGCCGCCGCGGTGCTCGGCGGCATCGGCAACATCCGCGGCGCCATGATCGGCGGTCTGCTGCTGGGGTTGCTCGAAGCGCTCATCCCGACCCTGCCGTGGGTCGGGGGCCGGCAGTTCATCGGCATCCAGTGGACGGACGTCGTCGCGTTCGTGATCCTCGTCGGCATCCTGGTCTTCCGACCTACCGGCATCCTCGGCGAGCGTCTGGGGCGTGCGGCGTGAAACTCTCCTCCCTCCCCACGTGGGCCGTCCGTGCTCTCGCCTGCTTCGCCGGCGCGATCGTGCTGGCGATGATGGTCGGGTCGAGCTCGGGTGCTCAGTCCGACTTCGGTCTCGGCTTCCGCGAGCACGTCCTCAACCCGCGGGTCATCCCGTTCCTCGTCATCGGCGCGGTGGCGTGGCTCGCGATCACCTACCGGCCGGTCATCACCCCGTACCTCAATCGACCGGGCGTGCGCCCGCTCGCGCTCGGGACGCTCGTCCTGGTCGCGGCGTTCTTCCTCATGAAGTGGAACGACGCCGTCGGTGACGGCAAGTTCGGCACCGTCTCCGACGCCGCCACCAACACCGGTGGGCTCGCGCCGTTGGCCAAGGCGTACTTCGGCTGGCTCTGGCTGCTCACGATGCTGTTGCTGATCGTCCTGCTGGCGCTGGCGATCATCGCCAACCTCAAGGTCCTGGGCTGGGTGGTCGCGGGTGTGGCGGTGGTGTCGGCGGTCATCGCCTACATCGCGCACGGCGCGGTCGTCGACTACGTCGGCGGCATCGACCACTCCTTCGGCGTCGAGGCCGCGATCATCGGGTACCTGGTGTTCGCGCTCGGCGGCGGCATCGTGGCGTTGACCCGCCGCGAGACCGCCGACAGCCGCGACTACGTCGAGCGGGTGTTCGCCTACCGCCCCGGTCTGCCGATCCTGGTGCTCGGCCTGATCATGGGTCTGATCACCTTCCTCGCGGCGACCTGGTTCAGCCCGCAGAACCGGAACGCGACCCTCACCGACACCCGGCACGCGTTCTTCAACTCACCGCTCGCCCCGCTCGCGGTGCAGTACCTCGCGTGGCTGGGTTACGTGCTGTTCGCGGTGACGTTCGTGCTCGCCGCGGGCGCCGTGTTGCTGCGACAGAAGGCGCTCGGCTGGGCCGCGGGCGTCGTGGCCGTCGTCGCCGTGATCCTCACCGTGTTCACGTTGCACGCCATCAGCTCGCTCGCCACCGACGCCGGATCGCCGGGTTCGAGCGGGACCTGGTCGAACCTCGGTGCCGGCGGGTGGGGCGCGTGCATCGCGCTGTTCGTCCTCGGCGCGGCGGGGGTCGTCGCCGCCGTGAGCGGTCGCGAGCGCGGCGAGCACGAGGTCCGCAGTTCCGACGCCGCGCCCGTGGCCGACCGGCTGCACACCGCGGCCCGGTCCACCACGATGCGCAGCCTCGCGCTCGTCGGCATCGCGTTCGCGCTGTTCTACCCCCCGACCGCCACGGCGTTCTGGCAGAAGGCGCTCGTCACCGACATCGGCGTCTACGTGCTGCTGGCCGTCGGCCTCAACGTGGTCATCGGCTGGGCGGGTCTGCTCGACCTCGGGTTCATCGCGTTCTACGCGATCGGGTCGTACATGACCGCGTACCTCACCGGGTCCCTGCCGGTGCAGCCGCCCTTCGAACCGTTGTCGCCGCTGTGGGCGATCCCGTTCGCGATCGCGATCTGTCTGGTCGCGGGCGTCCTGCTCGGCACACCCACACTGCGGCTACGCGGCGACTACCTCGCCATCGTCACGCTCGGCTTCGGTGAGATCATCCGCCTCATCGCGGTCAACAACCCGGGCAACTTCACCAACGGCCCGCGGGGTGTCTCCAAGACCGTGCCGCACCCGGTGATCGACTTGCGCATCCCGTTCACCGACATCCGGCTGTTCAAGATCGAGTGGGGCAGCAACGCCCTGCAGTACTGGTACCTGCTGCTCGTGCTGCTGATCATCGTCGTCACGTTGTTCTACCGGCTCGAGGGTTCGCGCCTCGGGCGCGCGTGGGCGGCCATCCGGGAGGACGAGATCGCGGCGCAGGCCACCGGTGTCAACACCACCCGGGTCAAGCTGCTGGCGTTCGCGATCGGTGCCTCGACCTCGGGTCTCGCGGGCGTGTTCTTCGCCAGCCAGATCGGCTACTTCAACCCGCAGAACTTCGTGCTCAACAACTCGATCCTCGTCGTCGCCTACGTCGTGTTCGGTGGCATGGGTTCGTTGCCGGGTGCGATGGCCGGCGCCGCGTTCCTCACCTGGCTGCCGAACTTCCTGCGCGACCAGGTGCCCGCCGAGGACCGCACGATGTGGATCGGTGCCGTGCTCATCGTCATGATGATCTTCCGGCCGCAGGGGCTCATCCCGGCGCGGCGGCGCAAGGCCGAACTCACCGGCCTCGCGGGTCACGACGATGCGGTCAGAGCGAGGGAACAGGCGGTGCCGGCGGGCGAAGGCCTCGGCGGCGCCCCGGCGGGAGGTGCAGGACGGTGACCATCAGCACCGAGAAGGACGTGGCGCCCGCGGGTCCGCCACGCGGCCGCGGGGACCTCGTCTTCGACGTCCGCAACGTCACGCTGCGCTTCGGTGGTGTCACGAGCCTCAACGACGTCTCGCTGCAGATGCGACGGGGCGAGATCCTCGCCGTCATCGGCCCGAACGGCGCCGGCAAGACCTCGTTGTTCAACTCCCTCACCGGCGTCTACACGCCGCAGGAGGGGTCGATCGACCTGGTCGCGCATCCCGGTGACGCTCCGGTGAGCGTCATCGGCAAGAAGACGCACGTGGTCAACCACCTGGGTGTGGCCCGCACGTTCCAGAACATCCGGTTGTTCCCGGCGCTGACCGCGCTGGAGAACGTCAAGGTCGGGGTGGAGACCCGCATGAAGGCGGGGCCGGTCTCCTCGATGCTCGGCCTGCCGTGGCAGCGGCGCGAGGAGCGGGAGTCGACCGCGAAGGCGTACGCCCTGCTCGACCGGGTCGGGCTGTCGCTGCGGGCCAACGAGCTCGCCGGGTCGCTCGCCTACGGCGAGCAGCGGCGTCTGGAGATCGCGCGGGCGCTGGGGACCAACCCGGGTGTGATCCTGCTCGACGAGCCCGCGGCCGGCACCAACCCGGCCGAGAAGCGGGACCTCGCCGCGCTCATCAAGCAGGTCAACGACGACGACATCGGCGTCCTGCTCATCGAGCACGACATGAAGCTGGTCATGTCGGTGGCCGACCGCATCGTCGTGCTGAACTTCGGGCAGAAGATCGCCGAGGGGACACCGGACCAGATCCAGCGCGACCCGGCCGTGGTCGCGGCGTACCTCGGCACGTCGGCCGAGGAGGCCGAGACCGAGTTGGCGTCGCACACCCAGCCCGAACTGCACCGCATCGACACCGAGGGCGTCGTCCTCGGCGCCGAGGACGACACGCACGACGGCCCCGGGAGGCACGAGGCATGACCGACCTGTCGAAGGACTCCTCGCGAGGAGTGGTCCGGGGCGCCCGACCCACCGGTGAGCGGGTCGTCGGCGACGTGCTCCTCGACGTGCGGGACATCGTCGTCAAGTACGGCGCGATCGCGGCGATCAAGGGCATCTCGTTCGACGTCCGCGAAGGCGAGATCGTCGCGCTGCTCGGGGCGAACGGCGCCGGCAAGACCACGACCCAGAAGACGGTGTCGGGCATGCTGCGCCCCGCCGAGGGCAGCATCACCTACGACGGCAAGCGCATCGACGGCATCCCGCCGCACGAGCTGATCTCGTTGGGCGTGTGCCACGTCCCCGAGGGGCGCCACGTGTTCCCGCGGATGACGGTCGCCGAGAACCTCGAGATGGGGGCGTTCCGGTTCCGCCGGCCCAACCCCGGCGACCTCGAGCGGGTGCTGGAGATGTTCCCGCGGCTGCAGGAGCGCTACGGCCAGCAGGCCGGGACGCTCTCGGGTGGCGAGCAGCAGATGCTGGCCATCGGCCGCGCCCTCATGGGACGGCCGCGGCTGCTACTGCTCGACGAGCCGTCGATGGGTCTGGCGCCGCTCATCGTGGCCCAGATCTTCGACATCGTCCGGCAGATCAACAGCGAGGGCGTCACCGTGCTGCTGGTCGAGCAGAACGCGGCGCAGGCGCTCGCCCTGGCCGACCGGGGCTTCGTCCTCGAGACCGGCGAACTGGTGCTCTCGGGCACCGGCAAGGACCTGCTGGCCGACGACCGGATCCGGGCGGCGTACCTCGGCGAGGAGATCGCGTCCTGACCTCGACGACGGGTGGTGGCGTCACCGTTCGGTGACGCTGCCTCTCGGAGCGTGCGACTTCCCCGCGCCGAGAGTCTTCCGCCGTCTGACCGCGGGGGTTTAGTGTCGGCGTGTCACCGGGCCGGCGTGGCTCCGGTCGAGGGGTGCGCACAGGAGGCCAGTGTGGCGATCGGTTCCCCCGCGAGCCGCCGTGCAAACGTGTGCGTGCGCCCGGCGGTCGCCGCCGACGCGCTGGCCGTCGCGGAGTTGCTGGTGCCGTTCGAGCCGTCGATCCCGACCGCGTTCCCGGTCGGCCGGGCCGGGCGCGGCGCCCGGGCCGAGCACAAGTTGACCGTCGAGGCGGCGGCCGAGCACCTGCTGGCCCGCTTCGACGACCCGGAGCAGCACGTGCTGGTCGCCACCGACACCGGCGAGGCCGGCGAACCGGTCGTCGGCGTGGTCGCCGCCCGGTTCGAGGACGCCGGCCTCATCGTCCCGACCCCCGTGCTCGCCGTCGGCCGCCTCGCGGTGTCGCCCGGGCTGCGCCGCCGGGGGATCGGCCGGGCGCTGCTGACCGCCTGCATCGAGCTGTCCGAGAGTGCCGGCGTGCAGTACCTGCAGAGCGTGTCCCACCCGTCGGCGCGCGACGCCAACCGCTACCTCGCCCGCGTCGGGTTCGCCGCCATCGCCACCCGCCGGATGGCCCCGGTCCCGACCGTCCGCCGGGCCCTCGGGCTGCCGTCGCTCGGCCTGGTGGTCGCCGGCGCCGACGGCCGCCCGGC